>JANPLI010000001.1:0-7832 GCA_031426455.1 Hymenobacteraceae bacterium
GGGGTCGTGGGGGGGGTGTGGGTGTGTTTTTGGTGGGGGGGGGGTGGGGTTGGGGTGTGGGTGGTGAGGTGGTGGTGTGGTGGTGGGGTGGTGAGGTGGTGGGGTGGTAATGGGCGAAAACCAGCAACCAGCAACCAGCAACCAAAAACCAGCAACCAAAAACCAAAAGCCAGCAACCAGAAACCAAACCCCGCCCGAACTTCGCCACCCCAATCAACCGCTTGCCCGATGCCTGTTGCTTTTACCGTTGAAACCCTGCGCGCCCTGGCCAACAGCACCTCGTATCAGCGGGGGCAGGGGTACTTCCGCGCCGGGGCCGTGCGCAAGATCACCCAGACGGGGCCCGTGTTCACGGCGCGGGTGATGGGGTCGGAAGCGTATCAGGTGCGGCTCGATTTGGGCGGCCGGCAGGTGGATGCTACCTGCTCGTGCCCCTACGACTACGACGGCATCTGCAAACATATCGTGGCGCTGGGGCTGGCCGTGATCAAACAGTTCGACCTGCACCACCTGCCGCCCAGCCCTGGTCAGGCGGCGCTCGACGGCCTGAATGACGTTTGGGAAAGACTCTCCGATAACCGCCGGCTTACCTTCCTGCTGGCGGAGTTGCGCGCCAGCCCGGAAATGGCCCAGCGCTTCCACCAGTTTGCGGAAATGGGCACACCCGCCCAGGCCGCCCGCCGCACCAAAACCGCCGCCCAGCGGCTGGTGAACGAGTTGATCGGGCTGAGCTTCGACGAGGAAGAACTGCTCGATTCCGGCTACGATTACGACGATGAAGGCTACGAAAACCACTTCTACACCCTGCTGGCCGAGGCTTTTGGCCCCACCGTGCAGGAACTGCTGCTGCTGACCCGCACCCAGGCCCTGCCGATGGCGCTGACCTACTGGACTGATATCGCCGAGGCGCTTACGGAAATCGAAGAACCGGCCGCCGATGACTTTGGCTTCGCCGACGACTACCCGGCGCTGCTGCTGCACCACTGGAACCAGTTGCTGACCGAGGCGGGCTGGTTCGACCTGCTGCCCACCGTCGGGCTGGCGCCGGCCGATGGCGCCGCCCTCACCACCTGGCTGAAGGCCCAACTCAAGCCGTCAGAACCGGTGGCCGACCACCACGTGGCGGCGAACTGGGAGCCGCTGCTGCTGGCCCTGGCCCGCCACCCCGGCGCGGCCAAACTGCTGCTGCCGCCCCTGACCGGCTCGTGGCTGCCTCCGCCCTACCAGGCGCGCATCCGCTTGCAGGCGGCGAAAACCTTAGCCGACGATACCCTTTGGGTGCAGCAGGCCGAACTGCTGCTGACCGAGCAGGCCGAGGTAGCCGAGCAGCTTCTGGCCTTCTACACGAATCGGGGCGACGGGGTGAACCGCCTCCGGGTGGCGGCGGCGGCGTTCAAGCAATGGCCCCAGCGCTTTACCAACGAGGCGCTGACCCTTCCAGGGGCTGAGGCGGCCCCGCTGCGCCTGGGCGCCCTGCGCTACCGCTGCCGGACGGTCTTCGACTGGGCTGACTTCGAGCAACTCACAGCCCTGCTGCCCCCCGCCGAGCTGGCGGCTTTCGTGGACGACCTGGCCCGCCCGCTGCCCGCCAACGACAGCCAGCTCCTGCTCGTGGCCCGCGCCCAGCACCAGTTGGGGCGCTACGCCGACCTGCTGGCCCGCTACCGGCAGCTCGACCTGCTCGGCTACGCTAACCTGACCGATTACCTGGCCCTGCTGGCCCCGCACTACCCCGCCGAAGCCCTCGATGTTACGGTAGCTTACGTGGAGCGCGGGATGGCGGAAAAGCTGCGGTACCGCCGGGGGCACCAGATGTATCAGCAGTTCGCCGCCTGGCTCGCCGTCTTCAACCGGCAGCCCACGCTGCGCGAGCAGGTCCGGACGGTAGTGAGTTTTCTGTTCGAGCAGCATCCGGCGCTGCACGTCCTCAAAAAATACCTGCGCGAGGCGGGTCTGGTTACGAGCCTGCCCGCGCATTTGCCCGTCGAACTGCTCGACGAGGAGGGCGCGATGGCGAAACCGCCGAAGCGTTCGATGGCACGGCGGCGCTGAAACGGCGCGTGCCGCATTCCGTAGCACGAGTTGTTTGCCGAGGGAGCAAAGGAACCCTTGCCACAACCAAAACCGTCCGCAAATCAACCAGCCGTTGCACGGGTTCCGAAACGGCTTTACCTGCTTCCGACATTTCCGTGATAGACCCCGCGCTCTTTGCTTCGACTACCGCCTTACCTCCGGAACTGGCCGTGCAGTTGCTCGATTCCGCTGCGGATGCCCTGGCGCTCTACGCCCCGGACGGCACCTTCCGGTGGGTATCGGCGGCGGCGCGCACCGTGCTGGGCCACGCGCCCGCCGCGCTGGCGGGCCGCGCCGCGCGCGAAATCGTTCACCCCGACGACCAGCTTCGGGTGGAGGCCTTCTGCGCCGACGGGTTGGCGCGGGCCAGCGGGTCGGCTTCCGGGCGCTACCGCGTCCTGCGCGCCGACGGCCGCCCGCCGAGCTGGGTCGAGGCCACCGGCCAGCCCCTGCGCGATACCTTGACGGGCGCCGTAACGGGCCTGATCGTCACCGTCCGCGACATCGACCAGTTGGTCGTTGCGGAGCAGGCGCGCGAAGTGGAGCTTCAGCTTGCGGAAACCATCTTCGACCAGTCGCCCATGGGGCTGACCGTATTCCGCGCCGTGCGCGACGAAGTCACCGGCGCTATCACGGACCTGCGCATCGAACGCCGCAACGCCTGCGCCCGCGCGCTGGTGGGCCTGCCGCCGGGCACCACCGACGAAGGGCGCCTGATGCGCATCGAGTACCCAACCACCGAAAGCACGGGCGTTTTCGAGCAGCATCGGCAGGTGCTGCTGACGGGCATTCCCTGGGAGGGCGAGGTCGAGTACCGGGGCGAGGGCATCGACGGCTGGTTTCAGCTCGTCATCGCGCGCCTCGACGCGGAGCGTATCTCCACCGCTTTCATCGAAGTGACGGCCACCCGCCGCGCCGAACAGGCCGCCGCCGAAGCCCGCGAGCAGTTGGCCCTGGCCGCCGAGGTGGCGGGCGTGGGCCTGAGCGTACGCGAGGTGGGGACCAACGAGCTCACGTTTTCGACCCAGGCCCGCGCGCTTTACGGGCTGGCACCCGACGCCCCCGTGTCGTGGTCCAGCCTGCGCGCCCAGATGCACCCCGACGACCAGCTCGGGCCGGCTGTGGCCTACGATGCCGCCGTGGCCACCGCCGCCGCGGGCCAGCCCGCCGAGCTGCGAATGCGCTTCCGCATCCGCCGCGCCAATGATGGCCAGGACCGCGTTCTGCTTCGCATCGGCCGGGTGCAGCCAGCCACCACCACGACGCCCGCCCGCATCATCGGGGCGCTGATCGACATCACCGAAGCCGAGGAGGCCGCGGCGCGCGTCACGCAGGCCGAGCAGCAGCTTCGGCTGGCTGCTGAAGTGGCGGGGCTGGGGCTGAGCATTCTCGACACGGCCACCAACCAGGTGGAGTTGTCGCCGTCCTTCGCCCGCCTGCTGGGCTGGCCCGCCGAGCGCACCACGGCCACCAACGACGAGGTGCTGGCCCGTGTGCATCCCGACGATGTGCCCGTCATTATGCCCGTTTATGCGGCGCTGCGGCGCGATGGTGGCACGGTGCAGACCCGCTACCGCCTCTGCCTGCCCGACGGCACAGAGCGCACTGTCCTGACGTCGGCCCGGCGCGCCCGCGCTATCCCGACGGGTTCGTACCAGCTCCTGTTTGCGACGCTTGACATCACCGACGCCGTGCGCGCCGAGCGGGCCGCCGCCCAAAGCCAGGCCCAACTGGCGCTGGCTTCGGAAGTGGCGGGCCTGGGCTTGAGCATCCGCGACGTGGCCACCGGCGAGCTGGAAATCACGCCCGCCTTCGCCCGCCTTTATGGCTTGCCCGAAGACCAGCTCCGGCTGCCGCTGACGACGTTGCTCGACCTGACGCACCCCGACGACCGCCGCGAGGTCCGTCCGGCTTTCGACCAGAAGCTGGCCGACGAAAAGGCCATTCAGCAGGCCCAGTTCCGCATCCGCCGCGCCGATACCGGGCAGGAACGCACCCTGCTGGCCAGTGCCCGCCGCGCCGTCGGGCCAGCGGGCACGCAGGTGCTTTCGGTGACGCTCGACACCACTGAGCTGACCCGCGCCCGCGCCGCCGACGAAGAAAGCCGCTTCTGGCGCCGCCTCACTGACGGGCTGTCCGAAATCATCTGGGTAGCCGATGCGGCCGGAATCACCCGGCGCATCAATCAGCGGTGGTACGACTATACCGGCCAGACCGAAGCCGACATTCACGCCAATACCTGGCAGCGGGCAATACACCCGACCGATTTTGCGGCCGTTTACACCGACGAACTCCGGGCCCGGCTGGCCGCTGGCGAGTCTTACGAAATTATGTTCCGCCTGCGCCGCCACGATGGCGTCTGGCGCTGGCACGTGGCCCGCGCCGTACCCCTGCGCGACGACCCGGCCGGCCCCGTGACCAATTGGGTGGGCCTGACCGTGGACATCCACGAGCGCCACGAGGCGGAGCACGCGCTGCGCCGCGCCAACGCCGACCTCGATACTTTCATCTACGCCGCCGCGCACGACCTCAAATCGCCCATCGACAACCTCGAAGGCATTCTGGCGGCCCTGGCGGAAGAACTGGCCGACCGTCGCCGCCTGCTGCCGTTGCCCGCTGTGGACGCTGCCCAGGATGCCCTGCTCGACCACGCCAGCCGCTCGGTGGCCCGTTTCCGCGCCACCCTCGCCGACCTGGCCCAGGTAGTGGACCTGAGCCGCCCCATCACGGGGCGGCAAGCGTCCGACGCTACCCTCGATCTGGCCACCACCGTGGCGGATCTGGTGCTGGATATGGACCCCGAGTTCGCCCAGGCGGGCGGGCTGCTCTGCGTAAATCTAAGCGTGGCGCTACTGCCGCTGCCCGCGCGCCACCAGCGGTCGCTGCTCTTCAACCTGTTTTCCAATGCCCTCAAGTACCGTTTTCCTGGCCGGCCAGCGCGGCTCTGGCTGCGCACCCGGCTGCTGAACGACGATTGGGTGGAGCTGGCCCTGACCGATAATGGCGTTGGCCTCGACGCCTCGCAGGCCACGCGCGCCTTCGAGCTGTTTGGGCGGTTGCACCCCGGCGCGGCGGGCGGCACGGGCATCGGGCTGTTTATCGTCCGCCGTTTGGTCGAGCAGGCGGGCGGCTCCGTTCGCGTCAGCGGTAAGCCGGGCGTGGGTACCACTTTTTTCATCCGACTACCCCGCTGATGTCCGCCAAGGGCGCGCGCGTCCAGCGGAATCCAAACCCGCCGCCCGCCGGTTCCGTAAACGCCCGCGCGCTCAACTATCGGGGTCTGTCTTTGCTGAACTTGATATGATTATTTACCAGGCCGGAAACTGGCTTCAGCTGATTGGGCAGTTTCACCGGTCCGACACCATCCGCGACCTGTTCCGCAAACTCGTGGTGGTGCTGGTTTACGTAACGCTTTTCGTGGTGGTGACCAAGGAATGGGTGCGTTCGGCGCCGCCCGTGAACCCGTCGTACCTCTCCACGATGGGCATTCTGCTGTCGTTGCTGGTGGCTTTCCGGACCAATAAAGCCTACGACCGTTTCTGGGAGGGGCGAACCCTGTGGGGATCGCTGATTTCGGCCTGCCGCAACTGCGCCATTCTGGTCAATGCCGTGGTGCCGCCGGACGACATCCGCAGCCGCCTTTTCTTCGCCCGGATGCTGAGCAATTTCGCCGCCTCCCTGCGCGACCAGCTGCGCGGCGGCGTGGACGTGCTGCGCTTCGACCCGATGGAACCCGCCGTGCTGGCCCGCGTACAGCGGCAGCGGCACAAACCCACGGCCCTGGCCTCGGAAATGCAGGTGCGCCTGGAAGAGCTGCGCCGCGCGGGCGTCGTCGAGAGCGTCCACTTGCTGGCCTGGCAGGACGAATTTCACCGCCTGCTCCAAATCAACGGCGGCTGCGAACGCATTTACCGGACCCCCATTCCGTTTTCCTACTCGTTCTTCATCAAGCTCTTCATTACGGCTTACGTCGCGTTTATGCCCGTGGCGCTGGTCGATTCGTGGGGCTACTACACCATTCCGGCCGTGCTGTTCGCCGCTTACGTACTGATTGGCATCGAGCTGATCAGCGAAGAGATCGAAGAGCCGTTTGGCTGGGATATCAACGACATTTCCACCGGCCAGCTCAGCCATTCCATCAAAGTATCCGTCCACGAGCTGTTGGGCCTGACGCTGCCCGCCGTGGAGTCAGAACCCGCCGACCCCAGTTTTACGGTGGTGCATTGACCAGCAAGGGTCTGCCAATCGGCCCGCCGCTGGCGCTAATGCCCAACGCGGCGCGAACGCCTACCTTCGTTTTTCTGCTTTCCCAACCTCCTGTTCGATTATTTTTGACCTTCTCCCTGCTATATGGCTACTACGGACCCCAAGCCTTCGCGTCGCGCGGCAAATGCCGCTGAAAACGAAGCGGATACGCAGCCTTCGGGCGTAGACAATGCCGGGCCGCCAGCTTCGGTAGCGCCGAACGGTAAGGCGCCGAACGGTAAAGCGCCGCGTGCTACCGGCGCCGTGGGCGCTACGGGCCGCGCCGGAGCCACCGGCCGCGCGGGAGCCACTGGTCGGGCGGGCGCTACGGGCCGGGCGGGCACAACGGGCCGCGCCGGGGCCACGGGCCGAAACGGTTTGGAGGGCAAAGCGGGCCAGGCGGGCTTTGCCGGGCAGATGGGCGCTACCGGAGTAGCGGGCCTGGACGGCGCCACCGGAATGGCGGGCGCCACCGGAATGGACGGCGCTACCGGAATGGACGGCGCTACCGGAATGGTGGGCGCTACTGGGATGGCCGGGGCTACCGGAATGATCGGCGCCACCGGCCTGGTCGGGCCGGCCGGCCCGGCTGGCGTGGGCCGTGGGCGGGGTTCCGCCGGCGACTTTACGCGCAAGAGCGGTGCGCCGCGTGCGGCCGAGTACGCCGCCCAGGCCCCCGAATACATCAACGACCAGCTCAACCGGGTGCTTTTTGCCCTGGATGCCTTCAAGCGCGGCGATACGTCGGTGCGGCTCACGAAGCAGTCAGACGATATTTTCGCCGAGATCGCGGAGGCTTACAACTCGATGGTGCAGATGATCTCCGGGGTGGGCGGCGAAGTGTCGCGCATCTCGAAGGTGGCCGGGGTAGAAGGCAACCTGACGGCCCGCGCCTCGGTGCAGCAGGCCGACGGCTTCTGGCGCGATATGCTCCAGAATATCAACGGCCTCGTCGATTCCATCGCCGTGCCGGTGCTGGAAGTAGGCAAGGTGCTGAAAGACATCTCGCGCGGCAACCTCGATACGTCGTTCCAGATTTCGGTCTCCGGCGACTTCCGCGTGATGGCCGAAACCATCAACCGCACCATCGACAACCTCAACATCTTCGCTGGCGAAGTGACCCGCGTGGCCCTGGAAGTGGGTACCGAGGGTAAGCTTGGCGGGCAGGCCAGTGTGCCGAACGTGGCCGGTGTCTGGAAAGACCTGACCGACAACGTGAACAATATGGCCAGCAACCTGACCAGTCAGGTACGCGACATTGCCAACGTGGCCACCGCCGTGGCGAAAGGCGACCTGAGCCAGAAGATCACCGTCGATGTCAAAGGTGAGCTGCTCGACCTGAAGGAAAACCTGAATCGAATGGTGGACTCGCTCAACATCTTCGGCGGCGAAGTGACGCGCGTGGCCCGCGAGGTAGGTACCGAAGGCAAGCTCGGTGGGCAGGCCAGCGTGCCGAACGTGGCCGGTATCTGGAAAGACCTGACCGACAACGTGAACACGATGGCCAACAACCT
>JANPLI010000002.1:0-5986 GCA_031426455.1 Hymenobacteraceae bacterium
CCATCATCAGGCGCGAAAACACGTCGATCTCGCGGAAATGCGTCGGCCGTTCCTCGATCACGGCGCGGGTCATCGCCGTGAGGGAATGGCCCGCCGCGCCCTCGACGTGGCGCACGTACTGATCGACGCGGGTGCCGCTCAGGCCCTGGTGATGGACGGCGAAACGGCGGAATTCGGGTTGGTACAGCATCGGAAATCAAGGCAAGGTGGGGGTGAGGCCCGGCCCGTGGGGCCGCGCGGATGGGAAAACGTGGGAAGAGAAGGAGGCCGGCGGAAGGCGGCGGCTGTGCCCGGTTTATCGGGACTGGCCCGTGGTCAGGGCCGCCGCTGCCCCGGTTTTTCAGCGGTGATCAGCCCCACCGAAACCGCCTCAGCAGCGCGCGCAGGCGGGTGCCGAGGCTGGCCGGCCGGCCACGCCGCTGCCCGCCGAAGAGGCGCTGGTGAATCCCGGTCAGCTCCTGCCGCAGCTGGCGGCGGCCGGCGGCGCGGATGCCCGCGTACAGGCGGCGCTGGGCATCGGCGTCGGCCCGCAGGGTGGGGTCGAGCAGCAGCCGGGCCTCCCACCCGACCACGTCGGCGGGGGCGGTGGGGCCGAGCAGGTGCTGCTCGATGAGGTGCAGGCGTTCGAGTTCGGGGCGCATCGGGGCAGGCGGTGATCAGGCGGTGATCAGGCGGTGGTCAGGCGGTGGTCAGGCGGTGAAGTGGTCGCGGGTCAGGTGGCGCACGGCCGTGCGCAGGCGTTCGAGGCACTTGTATTTCTGCACCGTGGCCGACCGGACACTGCCGTAAGCGTGGGTGCGGGTGATCTGCTCCAGCGGCTGCCGGAAGTAGTAAAACGACACCAGCAAGTCGCGACAGCGGGCCCCGAGGCGCTCCACGTACTCGATCATCGTCAGTTGATTCCCTTCGGCTGGGGGCACCTCGCCCGGGTCGTCGGTCAGCGCATCGGCCAGCTCGTCGGTGAGCGGGGCCCCGCGCTGGCGGCGTTCCAGCTCGCGGCGCCACCGGTTGCGGGCGATGCCCGCCACGTACACGCCGGGCGGCCCCGTGAGCGCCAGGGTGCCGGCCACGGCCTTCTCGTAGAAAATCACCAGCGCCTCGTGGAAGACGTCCTGGGCGTCTTCGGCCGCGCCGCCGTGCCGCCGGACGTAGCGCCGTACCAGCGGAAAGGCGTCGGCGTAGAGCGCCGTCAGGACGCGCGCGCGGTCGGCCAGCAGCGCCCGACGCAGGGCATCGGCGGGGACGGCGGAAGGGGAGACGGGGAGGAGTTCGGGGGCAAGCATCAGGCGGGCGGAATGCGGCTACGGTAGGTAAGTGCGGCGGCGGGCCGATTATCACCCAGGGGAAGGCAAAAAAAGGGTAGCGCGGGGATTCGGCCCGTCGCGCGTCGCCCGTCCAGTGCCCGCGCGCAGGGCCGGCCTCGGGTCGGGGAACGCGGGCAGATGACGGCCTTCCCCCCTAACGTTCAGCACCGCCGGTGCGCGCCGCCCCAGGGAGGCCCCACAACCCGTTGCCCCAAAACGCAAAACCGCCCGCGCGTTGCAACAACGCGCGGGCAGTTTTAGGGATTTGCGGGCGACTCGGGCGCCCGCCGCAACCGGTCGCAACCGGCTTACAAGGTCGCCTTGTGGGCTTGCACCTGCGCGATGACCGCGTCGAGGACCGTCAGCTCCGCGCCGACGCGCATCAGGTCCACCTCCGTATCAAGGCGGGCCACCACGCCCCACGTCTCGCGGCGCCCGCTGAGCAGGCGCTGGCGGACGTCGAGGCGTTCCTTCTCCAGCTCCACCTTGCGGCGCTCCGACGAGCCGACGGGCAGGCTGTTGATGTAGGTGCCGATGCCGGCAAGCTGCAACGTGACGGCCTCCAGCCCGCCCTCCACCACGGGGGTGGTGGCGTCGAACTGGGTCAGTTGGTAGGTCAGCACCGACTGCTGCTGGAGCAGCGCGGCGCGGGCCTTGGTCTGCAACGCCAGGAGGGCGTCGCAGTTGTCTCCTGTGGTCAGGAGGCTAATGGAAAGGGCCATTGGACAAACAAGAAAAAAGTGGAAACCAATCTGCGCCCCGGGTCAGCGGGCCGCTGCCGTGGTAACGGTCGACCTTTTTCGTTTCGTCCGTGTCGGCCCGAAATTATTTTTCGCCCTCCTTGGCCAACCCCTGCGCTACTCGCCCAGCAGGGCGCTGAGGGCGGCGGCTTCGGCCAGCCGAAATGCGCCCGAACGGCCGCGAGGAGACCGGCCGGGCGGTGGTGCTTGAGTTGGCCTGCGGTACGCAGCCAACGAAGCCTGCTACTGGTGGCGAGCGTGCTATACCTTCGTAAAAAGTCTAGGTCTTCAATGCTACGTCTTTTCACCAGGAATCTAATTGCGCCTTTCGCGTCGCTGTGTTTGATTTATGTGTTCAGCTGTTCTTCAGCTTTCGGACAAATCCCATCTAAGGGTGAAGTAAAGCAAGCTTGGAAACACATCCCCGCTAATCTGGAAGAAAGCCTGATTCAGCTCGATATCATCTTTAACGCATCTGCTTCGGCAAAGCAGCAGTTTGCGGCTAAACCAGAGCTAGAGGCCGCTGGAGGCTCCCTAGGCTTCGCCATTGGGATGAGGCTTCATAATAAATGGAAGCTGTGGCGCGGGTCACAACTTTCGACCTATTTCAATAGCCAAGGCGTGCAAGACCCTGGGATGATGACTTACTTCATCCTGACGGCCTACCATCGTCGGCTCAATCAAAAGGCGTCTGACTTAGGTCAGGAAGTGGAGATAATAAAAAGGCGAATCGATTGGCTGCTCACCCATCCACCCAAAAAGACGGATGGTTTTGCCGTAGGCGACACAGCGGTAGGGTTGCGCTATAAATCGAAAGGTTTTTTCGACAATTTCAGCAAAAGACCTGGGTACTCTATTGAGGTCGAAGGCATTGCACAAGAAGTTGACACAATCCAGCAGCGTATGCGCGTCAGTGTTTTATCGATCATCAGCACAGAACGCAAAACTGGCATCAGTCAGCTTCTTCAGGAATACAAGTTTGATAAAAAGCTGATTACGCCCGGTGCTGCCTTGTGGGTGAATGACCCTCAATGGTGGTGGCCCCCGCGTAAGCTCCGTAAGCTCCGCAAACGCTAACCCGTCATCTACCACATTCACTGATGCAATGGCGGTGGGAATGCCCCGGAGAGGCTCTACCCCAAAGTGATTTTTACCCTTGTTGGCCACCCCCCGCGCTACTCGTCCAGCAGGGCGCTGAGGGCGGCGGCTTCGGCCAGCAGCCCCGCTTGCCTGGTCCGCAATAGGGCCTGGGCCGTGGGGCCGGCTTCGGCCAGGGTGGTTTCGGCTTCGAGGGCCTGCACCCGGTACCACGCCGGCCCCGCCACCGGCGCGGGCGCCGCCACGGCCGGGGCTGCCGCCAGCACGGGCAGCGCGGTCAACCGCGCGTGGGCCTGCGCGGCGCGTACTTCGAGGGCCACTACTTGCTGCCCCAGGCCCGCCGCCAGGTGCCGGCACTGCGCCAGCCGTTGCCGCAGCGCGGTGGGGTCGGGCGGTGGGGGGGCGGCGGGCGTAACCGCCACGGGCAGGCAGCTCACCAGCAGCGCCAAGCGGGGCAAGGCGGCGAGGGGGAGGAGGCGGGTGCTGGCTTCGACCTGTGCCACCCGCACCCGCGAGACGCCAAGCGCCTCGGCCAGCGCTTGTTGTGACCAGCCGAAGTGTGCCCGCACACGAACCGACAGGCTTGTGGTATCAGCCATTTGGAGTCCGCAGGGGAAATGATTGCCTGCGTGGAGGAGGTACAACGTACGGAGTGTGTCTAAAAGTGTACCCCTGCTGAGAGGTACACTTTCGCATGACTGCCCCAAACTGTACCGCTTGAGGACGGCGTTGCGCCGCGTGTTGGCAGCGTTGCGCCGCGTGGCCAAGGCGTTGTGCTGCTTGTGAACGGCTTTGCGCTGCGTGGCCAAGGCGTTGTGCTGCTTGTGAACGGCTTTGCGCCGTGTGGCGAAGTCTTGTTCCGCTTGCGAAATGGCTTTGCGCCGCGTGGCGAAGTCTTGTTCCGCATAACCAACCTGTTGTGCCGCCTGACTGATTATCGGCCTACAACCAAACCGGGCCGCCCCCACCAAGTACGAGCGGCCCGGCCGAAGAACAATTACAGAAGGAGCTTCATTCTTACTCCACTACCAGCTTCCGCACGGCCACCCCCGCGCGCACCGTGTAGAAGCCCGGCGGTACACCTTGCAGGCTGAGGGCCGAGGTGCCGGGTGCGAGGTGCGAGGTACGGACGACGCGCCCTAGGGCATCGAGCACCTGTGCCACGCCACCCGTGGGGGTGGTGAGCTGTACGGAGCCGTGGGCGGGGTTGGGAAAGAGTTGCAAGGTCGAGACGGCGGCAGTGGCGGGCACGCCGAGCAGTGGGGTGCTGAGGCGGGCCAGGAAATAAGGGTCGTTGCCGCTGGTATGGTTGAGCGCCCCGAAGTGCGCCGTGCCGGTGTGCCCACCGGTGAAATACACCCCCTGCGGCCCGGCTACCACCTGCCGGACGACTATGTCGCCCGGGCTGGTGGTGGTGGCATCGGTCAGGCCGCGCCACTGGTTGGCGTCGTCGAGGGCGGCCACGTAAAATGCCCGCTGCGGATCGGCGGGCAGCGCGTAGGTATCGAACTGTACGCGATCGCGGTTGGAGCCGATGAGGTAGGTCAGGCCGTTGGAGTCGATGACGGGGCGACGGTACCAGTCGACGGCCACCGGCAGCTCGCGGTGCCGGATCCGGCGCCACACCCCCTGCGGGCTGAGATTGAGCACGAAGACGCCCTGGTTGCGCAGGGTATCAGACCCGATAGGCACCGGCACGGGCGTCTGGTAGAGCCCAGCGAGGAGCAGATCGCCGCCGGGGCTGCGGCCCAGGGCGGAGGCCAGCAGCCCATCGGTGCGCTGCCCCCACCGCCACTGACCGGTCGCGCTTAGGCGGGCGACGAAGGAAAACATGACCGTTGGCGGCGCACCGGGCACGGTGGGCTGGTTAAACCAGCCGGGGCCGGTGAGGGTATCGGGGCCGAAGGCGATGGTGGTATCGGTGACGCCCGTGACGTAGACGTCGCCCGCCCGATCAAGCTGCATCGCCGTGATGCCGGCCGAACCCATGGCACTGCCGAGACCGCGCAGCCACTGCCACTGCCCGGCGGCATTGAGCTTGCCGACGAAATTGCCGCCCCCCGTGCCCGCCCCCAGTGCGAAGGTATCGGCCTTCAGCGTGTCGCCGATGTATTGGCCAGCCAAGTAGCAGTTGCCGGTACTATCGGTCAGCAGCGTGGCGGGCCGCACCCCCCACCCGTAGGCGCCCTGCAACGTAGCGACCCACTGCCACTGTCCGGCGACATTGAGCTTGCCGACGAAGCCCTGCTGGTCATAGAAATTGCGCGAGCCGGGATGGCGCACGAACTGGTTGCCGAACCACGTCGAATCCGTGCAGTAACCGCTCACCAGCACGTTGCCGGCGGCATCGGTGGCCAGTTGTGCTACCGTCGGGATGTAGGCGCGGTAACGGGTTCCCTGCAGGAGCCGGGTAGCCCACCGGCAGGTGCCGCTGGGGGCGTAGGCCACGATGAACGATGCCCAGCAATAGGGCGGCACCGTGAGGGTAATGCCGTTGCCGAAGCGGACGGTATCGGTTGCCGTACCGGCCCGCAGATACCCGCTAGCGAAGAGGTTGCCCTGGGCATCGGTGGCAATGGCGGCCGGCTCCTGCGAGTCGCTGGTGGCATTGGCGGCCTTGAGCCAGGCCCACTGGAGCTGGGCCATAGCGGGCTGGGTGGCCAATGGCAAGCTCAGGAACAGCGCCGCGCGGAGTAGGCGGCAGATGCGGTTTTTCATTGGTAAGGATGTGAAATGGTTGGGGAACAGGACTTACGCAGGTGTTGGGCAAGAGCCGTTCTCTTGGATGGTCCCGAAGGGACTACCATTCGGTAGGTCAACGTTTTAATAAAAATAGGGCGGTCC
>JANPLI010000003.1:0-15036 GCA_031426455.1 Hymenobacteraceae bacterium
TTCACATACCCCGGCCCGTCGCGGTGCTGCCGTTGCAGCGCGCGTAAGACGGCCAGTTCCGGAGCGGTCAACGTCAAGTGCATGCGGTAAAATTAGGACGGAGCTGGGACTTGTTTCGCAACCCACTTCGCGACGGGTATAGCTGTGCTTAAAATCACTCAGTCACTCAGTTCCACTCAGTCACTCAGTCCGAAAAGTCACTCCAGCACGTCGCTGGCGTCGTCGCGTTTGGCGCCCATTGGCAGGCGGGTGGGCGGCTCGAAGGTGGGGCCGATGAAATCGGGTGGCAGGATGGGGGCGATTTCGAGGGTATCGCTGGTGGTATCGCGGGCCGTGACGATGAGCGCGCGGGCGGCGCCGGCCAGCGTCACGCCGGGCCAGAGCGCCTGGTATTCCGCCTGAGTGATGTAGCCCCGCTGGAGCATCAGCCCGGAAATGACCTTGAAAAAGTAGCGCCCCTTGCCGCGCAGGTTGCCGTAGGAATCGAACGACTGCCGGAAACGGCTCGGCGACGGAATGATGGAGGCCAGGTACAGCGCCTCGTTCAGATTGAGCTGGTCGGGCCGCTTGGCGAAGAAGAAACGCGCTGCCTCGGTGACGCCGTACTTGCGCGGGCCCCATTCGATGACGTTCAAGTACACTTCCATCATCCGCTCCTTGCTCACGAACCGGGGCTGGTTGTGTTCGATGATCCAGACAATCAGCACCTCCTCGATTTTGCGGGCGATGGTCTTCTGGCGCGTCAGGAACACGTTTTTCACCAGTTGCATCGAAAGCGTGGAGCCGCCGCGCGCAAACCGGCGCTCGCGGATGTTCTGAATCAGCGACCTACGGAACGCCGTCTCCATAAATCCTTTGTGCGTGAAGAAACGTGGGTCTTCGGCCGTCAGAATGGCGTGGACGAGGAACGGCGACACCTGGTCGTAGGCTACGAACTCGGGGTTCGACGGCCCTACCTGAAACGTCTTCACCGAATCACCCTTGTCGGTGTACGCCGTGTATGGGAATTCGCGCGCCAGCTTCGAGAGGTCAGTAGCGCCGAACTGAGTCACGCGGAAGCCCTTACCGATCAGGTTCGAATCAAAGCGCAACGAGTCGAGCCGGGCCAGATCGAGGCCAAAGTCGAGAGAATAGCGCAGCGTGCCGACGGCCTGCATTCCTTCCAGCTCGTCGAACATTCCGGTAGGTAGCGACGTCAGTACATCGTTGGCGGCCAGCTCGTTGGTGCGAACTTTCAGCGTCACCTGATGGCGACGACGGCCCGGCTTCACCTCACCAGCCTTCACGCCCGGCGGCAGGCGGGGACCATAGTAAGTGAGCGTCGGGGTGGCCACCACGCGGCCCATCTGCACGGCGGTGCCGGGGTCGAGGGCGGCGTAGTCCGGCCCCAGCGTGGCCACAAAGCGCGCGGCGGTGTTCGGAAAGCCGATCTCGTGCTTTGCCAGTCGGGGCTGCTGAATGCGTAAGCCCTGAAAACGCGCGAAGCCGCGCACGGTGCAGCGTTTCGAACCGCCGTCGTAATCCTTACCATCGAGCAGCAGCCGGAGCGTATCGAGGCCCAGGCGGGCGTGGTATTTCGGCGGCAGATAGGGCGCCACCAACCGCCCGCCCGGCTCGGCGGGGTAGGCGATGAGCGAGACTTTGTACTCGTCGGCGTCCAGCGTCCCGTTCAGGCGTACGGCGTTCCGGATCGAATCGACCTCCGCCACCACGCGCGTTCGGAACCGGCCGTCGCCGACGCGGAAGCGCGGCATCCGGACCAGCACCCGGTGGCGCGGCGAGCGATAAGTCACGGTCACGCGCCGAAAGGTGGCTTCTTCGGGCAGGTTGCCGAAACCGGCTTCCAGCACGCCGTTCAGCAGCGTGCCCCACTGCGACGCGCCGCGCGCGGCCTGCACGGAATCGGCCAGCTCGGCAGCGGTGGGCTTTTCGCGCCGCAGCAGGAAACTGTAGTTATTGGTCACCGAATCGCGCTTATGGGCACTGACGGTCAGGTCGTCGAGCGTCAGGTTAGCGAAGATGGGCCGCAGCCGAAAGATGGATTTCAGCGAAATCGTGGCCGTGACACGCCCCACGCGCAGCAGCGTGTCCTCGTCGAGGCCGGGAGCCGTGGGCACCAACCGAACGCCCTCCACGGCCACTGAAGTCAGGCTCGTGAACCGCGCCGGGCCGATCAGCAGCCGCACCGGATACCGGGCTTCGGTGCGATCCGTGACGCGCTGGACAGCGGCTTTGAGCAACTTTTGCCGGTTGCTCAACAGCACGACGACGGCCGTGCCGACCGCCAGCACCACGGCCAGCGCCAGCAGGGCTAACGTCAGGCGAACGCGCGGAGAACGAAAAAAACGACCGATGGCGGCAGAAAAAGAACCCAAGGGCGGAAGACAACAGAAGGAAACCGAAGCACAAAACAAAGCCCGGCGGAACAGTTGGGCGGGCAAAGCCCCATTCGGCACCGCACCAACGGCTTCGCCCAGCCCTGGGTAACTCTACGGATTTACGGGTGCGAAGTGACAAAACCGCATCGCGCACCAAAGCATCCTCATTATCCGCTGGGATAGCTACCGACCGGCTCTTCTATCAAATTTCCCGCAAAGACGCCAAGACGCGAAGAAGAATTAAAGCCGAAAGAGGCCTTCGTTTACGTTCGTGCGTTCGTCCTGAATCAGTCACTCAGTCACTCAATCAATCACTCAGTGCCCCTACCCCGCCACCAGCAGATTACAGCCGCGCACGTCGGCGGCGTCGAAGCGACCCAGCACTTCGAAGGTGCCGGTTTCGGGGTGGCGGCGGGCCAGGTCCTGAGTTTCGAGAAAAGCGCAGGAATCGACGTTGGCCAGGTCGATGAGGTTCAAGCCGCCTGACAGGCGATTGGGGCTGATGTCGAGCGGATCGGCCTCGTCGCGCAGCAGCGGCCGGAGCCAGGGCGTTTCCCGGAACAGCCCATCGGCGGGCGCGTAGGCCTGCGAGAGCAGCTCGGTCATTCCGTATTCCGAGTGGATGTCAGTCACGCCCAGTCCGGCCCGCAGCGCAGTATGCAGTTCCTCGCGGATGATCTCGCGGCGGCGGCCCTTCATTCCGCCGGTTTCCATCACCAGTGTACCGGGCGGCAGCGTTAGGGGGCCGCGGGCTTCCACCAAATCCAGCAGGGCGTAGCTGACGCCCAGCAGCACGGGGCGGCGCCCGGCGCGATGAGCAGTTTCCAGCGCGGCCAGCAGCCCGACGTGGTCGTGCAGAAAAAACGGCTCTGTGGTCTGCCGCGCGGCTTTGGCGAAATGCGCCACCATCGCCACGAGGCTCGACTCGCCCTGCTCCAGGTAGCTCGGCAGCAGCGCGACGAAGTGGAAGTCGGTCAGCGGACCGTAGGTGGCGCGCCAGATGCGGGCCGCGTGCTGGCGGTAGTGGTCGGGGTCGCGCACTAAGTGGCGCGCGCGCGTCAGGCCGGTGGTAGCGGAACTCTGGAAGACCTCGCGCGCGGCCCAGCCCCGGCCGGTCTGCACGGCGTGCGTCTTGAAGAACGAGATCGGCAGGAACGGGATATCGGCCACCCGGCTAACCTTCGCCGGGTCGCGGCCCAGCGCGGCGAGCCACTGGCCGTACACCTCGGAATGGCGCGCCTGGTAGCGGAAAAGCGCCAGCGCGGCGGCATCAGCGGCATCGGCCCGCAGCGTAGGCAGGGCCTTGCGGAAGGCGGTGCGGAAGGTAGTGGGCATCAAGTGAATGTAGCCAGGCGCTTCGCGCCGCAGCCAGCGCGGCGTGAAAGAAGGCTCACAAGTTTACGGCTTCCGGTATCGCTTGCTACGCCTTGCCGCTTCGCGGCTGCGGCGCAAAGCGCCTGGCTACACAACCACGAACCGCCGCCGCACCGTGCGGCCATCAGTCAGGGTCAGTTCCAGCACGTAGGCGCCGGGCGCCAGGCTGCGCACATCAACCGGAGTACCAGTGCCAGGCGCCGGGCGGGGCGCCAGCACCACACGGCCGGTGGCAGCTTCTACCACGCGTATGGTGGCGGCGCGGGCACTGGCCGGCAGGGTGTAGCGAAGCTCCGTAGTGGCCGGGTTCGGATAAAGGGTCAGCGTCAGCGCCTCCGGGACGAGCGCGGTGGCGGGCAGGCCGGTCACCACGCCCAGGGCGATGCTCTGGATCGAGCGGGCGTAGGTGCCCGCCACGAGGCGGCGGTTCGGCAGGTCGAGCGCCAGGTCGGCCACGGGAATGATGGGCATATCCGACCCCACGCGCTCCCACCGGGCGCCACCGTTGCGGGTGGCGTACACGCCCGCGTCGGTGGCCACCACCAGCACCCGGTCCTGGGTGCCGGGCACCACCAGCACGGCGTTGATGCCCACGGGAGGCAGGTCGCCGGCGATGGACGTCCAGGTCTGGCCGTCGTTGGTGGTGCGGTGAATGTGGGCGATGAACTCGTTGGCGCGGTAGCCGGAGTGGGTCACGAAGGCCGTGCCGGCGGTGATGGCCGAGGTCTGGATATCGGTCACGAACCGGTTCGGCAGCCCCGCCGTGACGTTTACCCAAGCGGTGCCGCCGTTCACGGTGCGCCACACGTTGCCGTCCACGGTACCCGCCCAGATGCGCTGCCCATCGCGGGCCGACTGATCGAGCGCCGTGATCGAGTGGAACTGCGCGCGGGTGGAGTTCACGCTGTCGGTCAGGTCCGGCGAGATCGTCTGCCACGTGCCATTGGGCGCCCCGGTCATCCGCAGCACGTGCTGGGTGCCGGTCAGCAGGGTGGTGGCGTTCTGGGGGCTGATCAGGTACGGCATATCCCAGTTGCGGCGCTCAACGGGGTCGAGGTCATCGGTGACGCTCTGGTACGACTGGCCCCCGTCCTGGGTGCAGGCAATGTTGCCGTTCTGGGTTTCAACGTAGTAGGTCTGCGGATCGGTGGGGTGGAACCGCATCTGGAAACCGTCGCCGCCATAGACGCGCTCCCAGGCGTCCGGCGCCAGGTAGCTGCCGCTGGTGGTGCCGTTGTCCTGGGCGCCGCCCCAGTACTGGCCCGACTGGTGCGGGTTCACGGCCACGCGGTAGAACTGAGTCACGGGCAGGGTGGCCGCCGGCAGCCAGGTGGTGCCGTCGTCGTCGCTCTGGTACACGCCGCCGTCGGTGGCCAGCACGATGGTGCCCAGCGGGCCGGGCAACCACTGCACGTCGTGCTTGTCGGCGTGGACTTCGTAGGTGAACCACGGCGGGCCGGCCATCTCGAAGGTCTGGCCGCCGTCGGTGGAACGGTACAGGTCCACGCCGCCCACGAAGACGAGGTTCGGGTTCGTCGGCGACACAAAGACCTGCTCGAAGTACCAGCCGAAGCCCGCGAACACCTCCGGCGGCAAACCGGCGGCGGGCAGCCGCGTCCAGGCCGTGCCGCCGTTGGTGGTTTTGTAGAGCCCCCCGGTGTTGAGGGTGGAATCTACTACGCTCACGTAGAGCGTTTGCGGCGCCGAACGGGCCAGCGCCAGGCCCATCCGCGAGCCGCGGGCGCGGCCCACGGGCATTCCGCCGCCGCTGATGATGCGCCAGGTGGCCCCAGCGTCCGTCGATTTATAGACCCGCGCGGCGGTGCCCGTGATGAGCGACCGCTGCTCGGTCCGCTGCCGGTCCCAGCCGGTGGCGTAGAGCGTGTTGGGGTTCGTGGGGTCGAGTTCGAGGTCCGAAATCCCGGCCGTCGGGCTGATGAACAGCACGCGCGTCCAGGTGCTGCCGCCGTTGAGGCTTTTGTAGAGGCCCCGGTCGGGGCCGGGCGCCATCGGCCGGCCCATCGTGGCGGCGTACAGAATCAGCGGGTTGGTGGGGTGGACGACCACTTTGCTGATCACCGACTGCGCCGCCAGCCCCAGGTTCACCCAAGTCAGGCCGCCGTCCGTGGACTTCAGCAGGCCGTCGCCGATATTGGCCGCGCGCGGAATGCTGGGGTCGCCGGTGCCCACGTACACCACCTGCGGATTGCCGGGCTGCAGCGTGATGGTAGCCACCGTGAGGTCGGGGCGGGCATCGAGCAGCGGCGCCCAGGTGGTGCCGCCGTTCGTGGTTTTCCAAAGCCCTCCTTCGGCAGCGCCCGCGTACATAATGCGCGGATCGGTGGGGTGCGGGGCCACCGTATTGAAGCGCCCGCTGATATTGGTCGGGCCGTCGAGGCGCCACGAACCGGCGAACAGCGCGCTGGCGCCGCCTCGTGCCTGGGCCTGCGCTTGGGCCTGCGTGCGGGCCACGTCGAGGGCGGCCTGATAGGCGGCCACATCGAGGGTGGCATCGGGCCAGGACCGGCGGAGCGCCCACGCGTCGGACGGTACGCACTTCGCCGCCAACCGCTCGGCGGGGGTGCGGCCTTCGTTTTCTGCTTCGGCTTCTTCGGCCGCTTCCGCTGCTTCTGCCCTTTCAGTGGCTACGGCCCCGCGCAGGCTGGGCCGCCCCACCAGGTAGCGGCTGGCCGGGTGCAGGGCGCTGGCCCCGGCCAGGGTCAGCAGCAGGCCGGCGCCGATGATCGATACCCATCCACGGGGTTGCTGAAGCATTTTGCAGGTAGTCTGGTGAAGGCCCGAAAGGGCCCCGAAGATACGCGCCCGGCGGGGTGGTGCTGGGTGGGGGGTGGATGTTCAGGGCATCAGCGGAATAGCACCGGCGGCGGCGGCCCGCAGGGCTTCGGCTTCGGCGCGCAGCAGCGGCGCCCGGATGGCCAGCAGGTGGCGGGTGGCGGCCACGGCGGCGGGGCGGGGGTCGGCCAGGGCCAGGTCGGTGGCGACCCCGGCCAACCAGGTGGCCCAGCGCGCGGCTTCGGCGGGTTCGGGGGGCGCGGGCACGGCCTGGAGCCGCGCCAGCCCCCGGCGGCGGTGCGCCAGGATCACGGCGCGGGTATGCAGCTTCTGCAGGCGCTGCTCGGCCATCAGCGCGGCCAGGTGGGCGGCGTTGGCGCGGCGAAGCAAGGGCGACGGGTTGGGGGCCACGGCCACATCGGCCCCCGCCGCCACGGGCGGCAGCACGGGCGGGGCGGGCCACCCCACCCCACCGAAAGGCGCCGGCCAGGGGGGCACAGGCGGCACGGGCGGCACGAGCGGGCCAGAGCCGACGGGCGGCGGCTGGTGGTGGAGCAGGACCAGCAGCCGCGGAATCAGCGCAGGGGGCAACAGCTTGCGGCCGGTTTCCAGCGCGCCCACAAACCCCACCGTCACCCCCAGCCACCGCGCCAACTGCTGCTGCGAGAGGCCGTAGCCCACGCGCGCGGCTTTTTCGGGGGAGCCAGACGACGCGATGGCACGGTGGTGCAGAGTAGGCATTGATCAAAGGTAAGAAGACTGACAGCTTTTGTCAGCAATTCTTACCTGTCAGGTAAGAAGCCAGCCTGTTTTTACCAGTTGTTCTTACCTACTAGGTAAGAAGGTTGACTGTTTTTACAAATGCTTCTTACCAACCAGGTAAGAAGAGCGTCAATTTATCTGCTGTCTGCTTACCTATCGGCGCGCCCGCCGCTCTCAATCCCCCGCCGCCGCATCGTCGCCGCGCGGGCGTAGCGCCGCCGGTCAGCCGGCAATGGCCGCGGCGTGGGGCTTCAACAAGGGCACCCGCTCCCAGTGCTGCCGCAAACGGGCGATGTGGGCCGCCGGCATCACCTGGGGGGCAACCGACCGGTGCCAGGCGTCCGCCAATTCGGCCAGCGTGGTGGCCACGAGCCGGCCCGTGCGCACCGGGTCGCCGCCGCTCAGCGTGATCAGGCGCTGAAAAGCCGCCTCATCGAGCAGATGCACTTTCTTGGTACCAGCGAAATGCAGGGCCCAAGCCGGCGCCAACTCCGGCCAGGCAATGGTGGCCACCTGGTCGTAGAGCGGCGTCAGCACGGGCCGCTGGCCGTCGGGGTAGAGCAGCGACCAGTTTTTGAGGTGCGCGTCGCCGTTGCCCGAAGCCACCATCAGCACCAGCCGCCGGATGAATTCGTCGTAGCCGGCCTCGCCCACAATGGCCCGCACCAGCCCGGCCAACTGCTCGTAGCTGAACTCGTCGTACTTTTTGCCCGGATACAGGCCCACGACCTGCGTGAAATCTTCCTGGTGAATACGTTGGCCGGCGTGGCGGTCGTAGCGACGGATCAGGTAAATCTGCCCATCCGGCGACGTCAATTCGCGCAGGCGTGGTGGTAGGGCAGCCGTAGGCGCCAGCCGGCATTCGGGTACCTCGAACCCGGCCGTCCGCGCCCATTCCATCGTGGCAAACTCGTTTTGAACCAGCTGCGGAAAGCGGGCGGAATCAAGCTTCACGATCCATCCACCCAACTCGCCCGTACCGGGCAGAGTCGGTTTTTCGGCCGTCAGCAGCACCGAGAACTTCATTTGCACCCCCGCCAGCGAAAAACGCAGCCCGTCTTCCGGAGCGCCTTCCGGAGCGTCGTCGGGCGTCTCCGGCTCGCTGCCCGGCGCGGTAAATTCAATGGCCGCTTCGCCCGGCAGCACTTCCAGTGCGCCCGGCAGATCGGCCCCAACGGCACTCAGAAAAGCCAGGTCGTCGTCGGGCGGAATGCCGAGTGCTCCTTCCTGAAACGTACGCAGTGGCCCCGGCTCCGGCACCAGATTCGCAAAAAAGGGTGGCAGCCGGGTTGTTTGACCGGGATAAGGCTTCTGCAGGTTATCCTCGAATTTTTGCCCCAGCACCGGGCGTTCCGGCATCCGCTGATAAGCCGGGGCGAAGTGAAAGGCGATGCGGTGGTGCTGATTTCGGTGTAGGTGCCCCGCCAGCACACCCGACAGCAGGACGCGGTAGGTATGGGTCATTGGTCACCCAAAAAAATCGCGGCCAGCTCTTCTTCAATCGAACGGCGGTCGCTTTGGCCCCAGGCCGCCAGGCGGTCGCCCATTTCCCGCACGGCCGCTTGCAGGGTGGCTTCGCGCAGCGTGAGGAACGCCTCCACGTCGTTCTGCCGCAACGCCGCCAGCGCGTCCCGCGAAATGCCGTGCGTGGCGCCTACCGTTTCGGCTACAGCCGGTGTAAGTTGCAGCAGTTCCGACCGCGCGGCTCCTTTGCCTGGCAGCAGGAGCAGATTAGCGGGGCTGAAGCTTAGGTTTTTCGCCACTATCGTACGTAGGGCCAGGCCCTTTTTTGACGCGGGGCTATCGGCGGCTTCCAGCAAGGGTGCCTCTTCTACCTCTAAGGGTGCCTCTTCTACCTCTTCTGTTGGCACAACGTCAACGGGGGGTTCCAACAACACCGCCACGTCTACCGGCTCGTGCGTCAGCAGGTCGAGCGGCCCCAACGACGCCAGCCCCAGCAGCAACAGCCGGCTTTCGGCGGCTTTGGCGTTGAAGGTGGCGGGGACGAAATAAGGCAGCACTTCGCTGGCTTGGTTAGGCACAAGCTTCAACAGCGCCTGCGCGGCCTGCTCGCTGGTCAGCAGGTTTTTTTTCAGGCCCGTGACGCCGCGCCGCAGCAACGGACGCTCCTCTACGTAGCCCAGGCTCAGCAGCGTTCGCCACGTCCAGCGCACCAGCAGGATGCGCGCCCGCGGGGTCGGTTCCGGAAAGAGTTTGAAGTAGCGCACCAGAATCACTAGCGGCAACACCCGGGGCAGCAGGCGCAGGTGCGGAATCTCGGCGTCGGTGCGTAGAAAGGCCAGCACTTTCTGGAGCGTTGGCAGCACCTCCCGCACCGTATCCTGTAGGATTTTGGGGTTTTTCTTCTGGTGATCGGCCAGATTGTGCGTCGGGTCCAGGCCCTCGTAGGCAATCAGGCACAGCAGCAGTTGCCGTTCGTTGAGCAGTCCCATTCCGGCTTTGCCCAGGGCCTTGTTCAGGTCAGCCAACTTATAGTCCGGCTTACTAAGCAAGGCATCGTGAACCTCCGGCCAAGTCATTTTTTTACCCGCTGTGTTGGTCCGGCGGAAGATTTCCCCCAGCACGGCGTCATCATCGCCTTGCCCCAGCCGCACCACGTAGAGCGGCACCGGATACTCCCGCAGCCGCTTACCCGCCTCGAACACGAGGCTACGTAACGCCTGATCGCGGCCATATTTCCAGGTGAACACCCATTCGTTCAGCGCTGCCGCATCGAGCAGTTGCGCTACGGGCACCCAATCAGGGGGCACCCCGCCCCGACTGGGCGGCGCCCTGAAGTCTCTGGCCCGCACATCGAAATAGACCACGAACGGGTCGTCGGGCGTGGTGGGCACCGGATTGGGGCGCCCCAACGCGGCGGCCAGCGTCGTCAGGCGCTGTTGCCCATCGATCACGGCCAGGGCGTCGGTCATTGCTTCCGCCTGTACCCACAGCGGGCCAAGCGGAAAAGTGGCCGCTTCGGCAGGCGCTTTACGCAGCAGCAGCGAGCCAATAGGGTAGCCCCGGTAGATGCTGTCGAATAGCTCCAGGACCTCTCGGGTGCCCCATTTCAGCCCCCGCTGAAAGGTGGGAATCCGGATGCGGCCTTCCTTCGCCCACGCCACCAGGGTTTCCACGGTTTGGGTTTCGGCTTCCGGGCGGATGGCAGAGGGTTGGGCGGAGGGCGTCATACAGGAAAGACAGGCAGCCAAAACGGGGCGCCCGTTGAAAGCGAAGGTACAGGAAGGAGGCAGGAAATGACCAGCTGCCCGCCCGCCTGCCCTAAAACCCCGCCGCCGCATCGTCCCCGCGCGGGTCGGCGCCGGCTTCCAGGGTGCCATCGGCCCGCACCCGGATCGCATCGACCCGCCCGATGGGCGCGCCTTCCACCACTTTCCAGCCCAGGCGCCCCAGTTGGGTGCGGGTGTAGCCGGGCAGGGCGCCCTTTTCGACCCGGATCTGGTCGGCCGGCAGCCACTGATGGTGGAAGCGCGCCGCGTTCACGGCCTGCTGCATCGTGAGGCCGTAGTCGGTGATGTTGAGGATCGTTTGCAGCACGCTGGTGATGATCGTGGAGCCGCCCGGCGACCCCACCACCGCCCACAGGCGCCCGTTGCGCTCCAGGATCGTGGGCGTCATCGACGACAGCATCCGCTTGCCGGGCTGAATCTCGTTGGCTTTACCGCCCGTCACGCCGTAGGAATTGGGCACGCCGGCCTTGCTCGAAAAGTCGTCCATCTCGTTGTTGAGCAGGAAGCCCGCGTCCTTCACGACGACCTTCGAGCCGTAGGCGCCATTCAGCGTCGTGGTGCAGGCGATGGCGTTGCCGGCGGCATCGACGATGGAGTAGTGCGTGGTCTGGTCCGACTCGTGAGTCGGTTTCCGCTGATCGTTCCGCTCGAACGAACCAGCCGAAACCCGCGCCGACGGCGTGATGGTGTCGGGCCGGAACGTGGCCCAGCGGCGGCGCAGGTAGGCCGTGTCGAGCAGGTTTTGTACCGGCACGAGCGTAAACGCCGGGTCGCCGAGCCAGGTGGCACGGTCGGCATAAACCCGCCGTTCGGCCTCACCGATGCGGTGGACGGCGGCGGGCGTCTGGAAGCCCAGCTTCCGCAAGTCGAAGCGTTCGAGCAGCGTCAGCAGTTGCAGCAGCGCCACCCCGCCCGACGACGGCGGCGGCATCGTGAGCACGTTCAGGTCGCGGTAGCGCCCGCGCAGCACCTCACGCCACACCGGGCGGTAGGCCAGCAGGTCGGCGCGGGTAATCAGCCCCCCGCGGGACTCCATCGTCCGGACGATGGCCTCGGCCGTCGGCCCCTGATAAAAACCAACTTCCTGCTGGTCGCGGATGCGGGCCAGCGTCTGGGCCAGCACGGGCAGCTTCAGCGTATCGCCGGTGCGCCATTGCGTGCCCTCGGCATCGCGGAGCAGATACGGCAGGTGGTCGGGGTTGAGGCGGCGCAGGCTGGGGCCGTTGGCGGTCAGCATTGTGGCTTCTTTCGGCGTGAGGGCCACCCCGCGCCGGGCCAGTTGCACGGCGGGTTCCACGAGCGCGGCCCAGGGCAGCTTGCCGAGCTTTTGGTGGAGGGCCACCATCCCGGCCACCGTGCCGGGCACCCCGGCACTCCGGACCCCCTCCGTGGAAGCGCCCGCCACGAGGTTGCCGGTGGCGGGGTCGAGGTACATATCGCGCGAAGCCGCCGCCGGGGCCGTTTCGCGGAAGTCCAGGGCGCCGGCCGCGCCATCCGTCTGGCGGTACACCACGAACCCGCCCCCGCCGATATTACCCGCCACCGGCAGGCACACGGCCAGAGCAAACTGCACGGCCACCGCCGCATCGGCGGCGCTGCCCCCGGCGCGCAGCACGGCCACCCCAATGCGCGTAGCCTCCGGGTGGGCCGTCACCACCAGCGCGTGGGGCGCCGTCACGCCAGCAGCCGGCGGCACCACGACGGTAGGGAGTTTACCGCCGCAGGCAGCCAGGAAAACAGCAACGAACAGGGTAAAGGAACGGGAAGAAGTCATTCGGGCAAGTATGTGGAGGTGGTGCAGGTGGTGAAGGTGGTGAAGGTAGCGCGGTGGTGCGGGTGGTGGTGTGGGTGGTGATGTGGTGGTCAAAAAGAAAACGCATCTCCCAACCTCACACCTCGCACCTCACACCTCACACTTCGCACCTCGCACCTACCACCTCCCCTTACCTTTGCCGCCCGCTGATGATCGAGACCCGTACCAAAGATCTGATTTTACGTCGCGTCCGCGAAGCCCTGGCGAAAGGCTCCGGCCCGATGCCGCCCGCTCCGGACCTGAACGCCCCCGTCCTGCCCGCCCTCACCGACGAGCTACCGGTGGTCTTCGTGCAGAATTTCGTGGCGGCCGGCGGCACGTTCGTCTTCTGCGAGGACGATAAGCACTTTTTCGACGAACTCTACGCCTTCAAGCAAGCCAACAACCTCCAGACGCTGCACGTCTGGGAGCCGGATTTGCAGGAGTACCTGACCCACGGCGACGTGACCTTCACCGCCGACCCCACCCATTTCGTGCAGGACGCCCCCGCCGCCCTTACCACCTGCGAGGCCCTAGTGGCGCGCACCGGCTCCATCCTGGTGTCGAGCGGCACGGCCTCCGGGCGGCGCCTGAGTATCTACCCGGAAATTCATCTGGTGGTGGCCCACGCCGGGCAAGTAGTCGAAACCATCAAAGACGGCCTAGCCGTGGTTCGCGCCCGCTACGGCAAGTTGCAGCCGTCGATGGTGTCGCTCATCACGGGGCCTTCGCGCACCGCCGACATCGAGAAGACGCTCGTCCTGGGTGCCCACGGCCCGCGCCGGCTCGTGCTATTCGTGGTGGACGAAGCCGTGGACGGGTGATGCCCGTTTCGCGCTGGGTCGTTTGACGTTTCGCCGCGCCACCCAATCCCCCTTCACCACCTAGCCTCCACCCCCTGAAACCCGCCGCGCTGCCCCCTCCCCTGCCGCCGGTGCCGCTGGCGCCGGGCCGGAAAATCTACTTCGCCTCCGACTTCCACCTCGGCGCGCCCCCGGCCACGGCATCGGCGGAGCGGGAGCGGAAAATCATCCGTTGGCTGGAGATGGCCGCTACCGACGCCGCCGCCATCTACCTGCTCGGCGACGTGTTCGACTTCTGGTTCGAGTACCGCCACGCCATTCCGAAGGGGTTCACGCGCCTCAAAGGCAAGCTCGCCGCCCTCACCGACGCGGGCCTGCCGGTGACGATCTTTACTGGCAACCACGATATGTGGCTCTTCGACTACTTTCCGCGGGAGCTGGGTATTCCGGTACTGCGCTACCCGATCAGCATCCGGCTCGGCGCGCACGACTTCGTGTTGGGTCACGGCGATGGCCTGGGACCGAAAGACCACACTTACAAGCTCCTCAAAAAGGTGTTCGCCTCGCCGCTCGCGCAGTGGGCGTTTGCGCGGCTCCACCCCAACTTTGGCATCGGCCTGGCCAGCTTCTGGAGCCAGCGCTCCCGCATCAGCGGGGGCAAAAAGGAAGACAAATTCCTCGGCGACGACGAGTGGCTGCTCATCTACTGCCGCGAAGTGGAGGTCGCCCGCCACCACGATTTCTACATCTTCGGCCACCGTCACCTGCCCCTGGACGTGGCCGTGAACGAGACCAGTCGCTACCTGAACCTTGGCGAGTGGGTCAATCATTGCTCCTACGCCGTGTACGACGGTAATACGCTGCGGCTCGAATACTTTGTGTGACTTTTTGGACTGAATGACTGAGTGGGACTGAGTGACTGATTGACTGTATGATACCTGCTTTCATCTGAGCCACCCAATCGCTCAATCAACCAATCGCTCAATGCCCAAGCTTCGCTACTTGCTTCTGCTTGCCCTGCTGCCGTTGGGGGCGCTGGCCCAGCCCGATTCGGCCCGGGTGGTATTTCGGCTGCCGCTGGCCCAGGCGGGCGCCGTATCGGTGGAGCCGAACGGAGTGCTATACGTCGCCGATACCCGCCAGAATGTGGTGCAGTTTGCGCCTACCGGCGTCCGGCTCCTGACGTATTCGCCGGCCACACGCGGGCACCTGGCTGCCCTTGAAGCCACGGCCACCGGCAAGGTGCTGGCTTTCTACGACGACCGCCAGGAGATCATTCTCTTCGACCGCTTCCTGTCGCCCATCACTACAGTCCAGCTTTCCACCGTCCCCGCCTTTGCCGACAACGGCGGACTGGCCCGCGCCGCCACACTGGCCCCGGACGGCACCATCTGGCTCTACGATGAACTGGCGCTCGCCTTGGTCCGCCTCGATGCCCGCAACCCCGCCGCCACCACGCGAGTACCGCTCGACCTGGTGCTGAAGCGCAACGCCGCCTCCGACATTCGCGCCCTGCGAGTCTATCAGAACAAAATCTACCTGCTCGACCGCGCTACGGGTCTCTACGTCTTCGACCTCTTCGGTGCCTACCTCCGCACCATTACCCTGCCCGGCCTGACGGATATCGACTTTCAGGGCGACGAACTGCTCACCCTCGCCCCCGACGGCCGGGCGCTCCGCCTGATTCCGCTCTACCCCACCGCCGCCGCCGCCGAACGACTCGTCGCGCTACCCGCCGCGCCGCCGGGCGGGCGCTGGCTGCGCGCCGTAGCCGGGCCGGACAATCGGGTGTACGTGGTCGGAATGGCCGGCATCACGGCGGTGGACGCGCCTTAGGCGAGGTGGCCGCGTCGCACCGCGCCGCGCGGCAGGCGAATCAATGA
>JANPLI010000004.1:0-12596 GCA_031426455.1 Hymenobacteraceae bacterium
GGTTTGAGAGTCAGAATAGGCAGCCACATCAGGCTCAGGGCCACGACGGCGAAACCGTTCCAGGAGGCAACCGCCCGCTGGGCCCACATCGCGGAGGTGGGCGTCAGGAGGGCCGTCAGCGCACTGGCGCCGATTGCGATCAGCAGACGGGTACCCGCAGTCAGGGTAGCCAACCGGTGCCGCCAGGACGTGTACAGCACCTCGATGGCAGACGTTTGGTCGGGAGCAACGGGTTCAGGACGGCGCATCACGGCCCGAAGGTAGGCGCCGAAGAGGGCGCTGGCCGAGTGCGGCTTCAGCTACCGCCGCCAGTTTCGTGCAGGCGGATGGCGGCGCGGTCGGCCAAGGTGGTCAGCGCATTGGTGGTGGCGGCTGATTCCAGCTCAGCGCCCTTGCGGGCGGGGTTAGCCTCGCCATCCGGCGTCGGGCCGGGCAGGGCGCGGCTCACCAGCCCCAGCAGGCGGATGGTGGTGCCGGGAAGCAAACCGTGCAGGCCCGCCAGGATTTTGGCAGGCAGCGACAAAACCACTTCCGGCTCGCCGCGCTGACCTGCCGCCAGGATCTGGTCGGCGGCTGTTTCGGCGTTCATCGTCAGGCCCGGCAGGCCAGACGCCAGCTTGAACCAGCGGTACTCTTTGGCGTGCTGTCCTTTCACGACGACCTGCCCCGCCGAACCCGTGCGCAGCAGGCCGGGACAAACGGTGGTGACGCGCACGTCCGGAGTGGCCAGCAACTCCGTCGCCCAGGCCTCTCCCAAACCTACCAGCGCAAACTTCGACGCCGAGTAGGCCGCCATATGCGGCACGGCCACTTTACCGCCTACCGACGCGATCAGGATCACCCGGCCCGTGCCGCGCGCCCGCATCTGCGGCACCAGCAGCCGCATCAGGTGCAGCGGCGCTTCGTAGTGAATGGCCATAGCGGTGGCAAACTCGGCGGGCGCCAGGTTTTCGAGCGGCGAAAGCGAGATGATGCCTGCGTTATGGAGCAGCACGTCCACGGCGCCAAAGTCGGCTTCGACGGCGCGCACCACGGCCGTGCGGGCGGCAGCATCGGTCAGGTCGGCCGGATAAATACGCACCGTGGCACCGGTGGCGGTCAGTTCCTGCCGGGCCGCTTCGAGTTCATCGGCGGAGCGGGCCACGAGCGCCAGCCGGGCGCCCTGCGCGGCGAGCTTACGGGCCAGCGCCAGCCCCAGGCCGCGCCCGCCGCCGGTCAGCAGCACGGTGCGGTGGGCGTAGGAAAAATCCGGCGGCGTCAGGGTGCGCAACAACCGGGCGGCGGCCAATGCGCCAAGGCCCGCCAGGCCGAGCCAGAGCAGGCGATTAGAAGAAGCAGAAGGAGCAGCGACAGATTCAACAGGCATCAATAGCACGGGCCGGGGCGGAAAGTGGGCGCGAAACCGGCGGCAGGGCTTACGGGTGTTGGGCGTTGGGTGTTGGGTGTTGGGCGTTGGGTGTTGGGTGTTGGGTGTTGGGGTTCGGAACGAGTGCGGAAAGTCGGATGAGGGAGCTTAACTGCTGATCGAGCGGGAGGCATCAAGGCGCACAGAGCTGGTGTCAAAAAAAACTAACCGAAAAAATTTGTCACCAATAAGTGACAAAAATCTGGTGACTTTTTATTTTGTCACTGACTAAAAAGACACGGAAGGGTGACCTTTTTTCTTTACCGACTGATTTTGTCACGACCTGTTTCAACGCTTGCAGCGCGACGAGCCGGTTGAACCGTCCTCCTCACCTTCAAACGCCGCCGCGCCACAATGCCTCGGAGGGTAGGTGTTGGGCGCATTACCCCAGCAAGGCCATCGGTTACTACTCAGCCTTCCGCGCGCGTGTCATTTCGCGCTTGCCGGGCGGGCCGGGCAGCTTTTCTACCAGCCAGCCGGCGGCGCGCAGGTTCCGCCGAAACTGCCCTTGGGCGCAGTAGGTCACCAGCACGGCGCCGGGCGCGGCGGCGGCGTAGAGCGTGGCGAAAATGGCTTCGGTCCACAGCTCCGGCTGTTTTTCCGGGGCAAAGGCGTCGAAGTAGATCAAATGGTAGTGACCCGCCGTCAGACGCGCGTCAGTGGCTAGGTCGGGCACCGGACCATCATTCGCGGGCAATACCTCGGCAGTTTCCAGCGGTGCTAACCATTTGGCAAGCTGAAAATCAGCAGCCAGCGCCGTTTCCTGGTTCCAGGGGGCGGCGTGCAGCGCCCGGAACGCATCGCCGAGCCAGGTCAGCGCCGCGCCGGTAGCCCCCCCACCGTGGACCGCCTGCCCCGCCGACGGCCCCCGGCGCTCGCCGGGCGCGGGGTAGTATTCGTAGGCCAGGGCGTCCACCACATCCGGCGGCAACGGCACCGTTTCCAGCGCCGTGTAGGTGGTGCAGGCAGCGGCCTGGGCGCACGATTCGAGCGTCAAAATCGCGTTCAGCCCCGTACCGAGGCCGATTTCGAGAATGTGGAGGTTACCGCCCGGCTCCGCCCCACGCGCCGGCGAGCCATCTGCCGGATGCAGCAGCGGCCACAGGCCGTGCTTCAGAAAGACGTGCGCCGACTCCTGCCGCGCGCCGTGGTGCGAGTGGTAGTGTTCGTCGAGGGCGGGCACGTAGAGCGTGAACGAGCCGTCGGCGGTGCGGCGGACTTCGAGGGAGCGGTTTTCCATGGGCGGGGCAAAAGTCTGCTAGTGACAGGTGATTTGCTTGGTTTGGGGTGCCGACCTTTGTAGCGTCAACCTCGTCGCTTCGCTTTTGTAGCGTCAACCGTGTCGCTTCGCGACTGGGTTGCTGCGGGGCGAAGCCCCTGGTTACACTCCTTTCCGCTTCCGATGCCTTCGATTGCTTTCTACACCCTGGGCTGCAAGCTCAACTTTTCCGAGTCTTCGGCCCTGGCGCGCTCCTTTGAGGGGCTGGGCTGGGAGCGGCGCGCGTTTCAGGCGGGTGCCGACGTGGTGGTGGTCAATACCTGCTCCGTGACCGACCACGCCGACCGCAAGTGCCGTAAAGTGGTGCAGGAGGCCCGCCGCCGCAACGCCGCCGCGCGGGTGGTCATCGTGGGCTGCTACGCGCAGCTGAAGCCCGCCGAGATTGCCGAAATCCCCGGCGTGGCGGCGGTGTACGGCGCGGCCGAAAAGTTTGAACTGGCCCGCCACGTGCAGGCGCTTTTAGCCCATCCGACGGCCTCCTCGCCGGTGGTGCTGACCTCGCCCATCGCCCACGCCAACACCTTCGTGCCGGCGTATTCCGGCGGCGGCGCCCACGAGGCCGGCGACCGGACGCGCACCTTCCTGAAAGTGCAGGACGGCTGCGACTATTCCTGCTCGTTCTGCACCATTCCGCTGGCGCGCGGGGCGTCGCGCTCCGGCACCATTGCGCTGGTACTGGCGCAGGTGGAAGAGATTGCCGCCACGGGCCACACCCGCGAAATCGTGCTGACAGGCGTCAATCTCGGCGATTTTGGGCTGGACAACCAGGGCACCCGCATCGAAACCTTCACCCAACTCGCGCACCGCCTAGCCGCCGACGCGCCCGCGCAGATCGAGCGGTTCCGCATCTCGTCCATCGAGCCGAACCTACTGACGGAAGAAGTGATCGACCTCGTAGCCGACCCCGCGTCGCGCTTCGTGCCGCACTTCCACATTCCGCTGCAAAGCGGCTCCGACAAAGTGCTGCGCCTGATGCGCCGCCGGTACCAGACCCGGCTCTACGCCGACCGCATTGCCCGCATCAAGGCGCTGCTGCCGGGCTGCGGCATCGGCGTCGATGTGATTGTGGGCTTTCCCGGCGAAACCGACGCCGATTTCGAGGAAACCTACCAATTTCTGGTGGACCTGCCGTTCACGTACCTCCACGTTTTTCCGTACTCCGAACGGGCCAACACGCTGGCCGCCGACCTGCCCGGCCGGGTGCCGGAGCGCGTCCGGGGCGAGCGCACGCAGCGCCTCCGGACGCTCTCGGAGCGCAAGCGCCGCGCTTTCGCCGAAAGCTTTCTGGGCCAGACGGCGCGGGTATTATTCGAAGCGGATATCAACCCGGACGGCCAGCTCGAAGGCTACACCGAAAACTACCTGCGCGTCGCCGTGCCCTACGACCCACTGCTCGTGGGCGAAATTCGGCTGGTGCAGCTCCGCGAACTGACGGCCACCGGCCTGCTGCTGGGCGAGGAGGTGGAAGTGGTTTGCCCAGCGTTGTAACTTGCCCTAAAACCCGCCGCTATGAGTGCCAAACCGCTGCTGCTCCCCATCGACCCCACCCGACATTACACGGTGGAGGAATATTTTGCGCTGGCCAAGTCGGCCGAAATTCGACTGGAATTCATCGAAGGTCTAATTATTCCACACCCGGACGATGCTGTTCGGCACACTCCCCAAGCAATACTGGGCGCCACGAAGTCGCATAGCCGGATAGTCGGAAACGTGAGCTTCGCGTTGGTGAACACGTTGCGCACCGTCGATAGTCCCTGCGAAGTGTTTACCGAAAACCTCTGGGTGCAGGCCCGGGCGAACGGCAAATATTTCTACCCGGACGTGGTGCTGACCTGCGACGATTGCGAAGACGACCCGCTCACTGTGCGCCGGCCCTCGATGCTGGTGGAGGTACTCTCGCCCAGCACCCAGCACTACGACCGCACTCGTAAGTTTGAAGCCTACCGCGCCATTCCCAGCCTCGACCAGATCGTGTTCATCGAACCGCGCTGGGTAATGGTGGACTCCTATACCCGCAACCCGGACGGCGCCACCTGGACGCTGACAGCACTCCGGACCTTGTCGGCCGAGCTGCTGATCCGGTCGGTGGACGTGCGCATTCCGGTCGCGGAAATCTACCGGCGAATTCAACTCAGCGACCTGCGGGCGGCGGAAGAAAGGGGCGTTTACGTACCCGGGGAGCGCGCCCAAGCGTAACGGCCGCCCTTTTCGGGGTCAGCCAGGAGGAAGAACGCATCAGCAGGGAAACGCGCGTGATGCGTGATTTTGAAAATGCCGTCGCCCTCACCCTTTGAACGGCTGCTGTACATCCGCGAGGAGGCTGGCGCTCCATCAGTCGAGCCGATGGTGAAGCAGAAAGCCGCTGGCATCCCAGTCGCGGGCGTCGATAGCGGCAGGTTTACGGCACCACGCCGGTAGGGCGTCGAAGTCGTTGGCGTCGCCGTCGGCGGGTTGGAGCCGGAGCCAGCGGGGCGTCTCGACACTGGGCGCGCGGGTGGCGCGGTCGCGGCCGGGGCCGTCGAAAAATGTGACCTGCGGCGCGCGGGCGGGCAAATTACCCGCCAAATGCAGTTTGTCGTTGCCGCCGAGGCCGTGGACGCGGATACGTTTCGTGACGCGGGCGTCGAACGTGCGGCTGTACGTACTGGCGCCGTGGCGCCCGCTCGAATCGAGGCGGGCGGTCCAGGTAATGGTCAGCCGGCCATTGTCGCCAGTGTTGAGGGCGTAATCATCGGGGCCATCGGAGCCGGGCAACTCCACATCGCGGTTCAGGAGCCGGTAAAGCTGCTGGGCGGCCTGCGGCAACTGCCCGCGCCGGGCCACCAGCATCCGGCGGAACCGAATACCGTCGAGGCGCTGCACATTGGTAGGCCAGGCCGTCAGGGCGCGGTCGAGGGTGGCATCGGAGAAGCGGCGCAAGAGCGAATCGGCTTCCGCCTTGAAATCAGCTTCCGAAAGCCAGCCCAGCAGCACGTGGTCCAGGGCTTCGGTGGTGCGCGTATAGCGCCTCACGTTACCGATTTTCGGCCCGAACGTCACGACCTTCGAACTGAAAAGCACGGCCAGGGCCGGAAAAAAGCCGTCGCCGTAGTGCGAGAAAGCGTGGTCGCGGTCGCGCGGGATGGCCCGATAGCGGGGCGTGGCGTTCTCAGCGGCGGGCGCATCCTGCCGCGCCCAGCGCCACTGGTCCTCGCGGCGGCTCCAGTCGCCGAGGAAAATATCGAGCAACCGGGCGCGCAGGTAGGCGCGAGCGGGCGCGGGTCCGTTCACGTCCACGGCGGGGGCCAGCAGGTCGGTGCCGGGCGCGGCGTAACGGTGGCGCAACATTTTTTCCGACGAAACCACTGCCGGGGCGCTACCGAACACCGGCTGGCCGCGCCAGTCGCCGTCCGGGCGTTCTTCCAGATAGACCAACCGACCGGCGAAATCGTGCTGAAACTCCTCGCCCAGCACGTTCTCATTCAGCGGCACCCGGTACAGCACGGGCCGGGCGTGATAGACACCCGCTGCTTCGGCCAGCGCCGCCGCCAGCAGCGCCCCGTAAGGATGCACGGCGCTCGTCTGATCCTGCAATAATCTGGCTTTCAAACCCGTGCGCTCGGCGACGGGCAGCGCCCGGGCCAGGTCTTTGTCCACCGAACGCAGCACGTACTGGTGGCCTTGCGGGTCGGCCAGGCGCAGGTTCAGCGTCTGCATCGAGCCCCCCGTTTTCAGCGGTTTCAGCCCGCCGTGCAGCTTGGCGGGCCGGAAGACGGGCGCGGCCACCGGCATCGCCCACACCGGGCGGTAATGTTTGCCCAGAAAAAACCGGCCCAGCACCCCGCGCGTGTAGGTTTCGGCGGCGGGCGCGGTCACCGAATCGCCCGCCGTGGTGGTTTGGGGCGCCTGAGTGGTAGTTCGTTGGATCGTGCCCTGCGCGACGGCGCCCGGCAGAAAGCCCGCCCCGGAAGCCAGCAGACAGGCAGTAAAAGCAGCAAATGAAAAGCGCATCCCTGCAAAGATGCGTGACCGAACGGGGTTAGGCCCGCACACTCCCGCAACAGGCACCGCCGTTGGGCCGTTGAAGCCGACCTGATGCCCTTTCGTTGCCCTCGTCTGCTGCCCGTGTGGCCCGCCCCCGGCCGGTGGCTTCGCGCCGGAACGCTGGCCGCCCTGCTGACTTCCTGCGCGGGCCGCGACCAATATTTTCAACCCGATGCCCGCGTCGGTCCGGCGCCCGGCGGCTCCCCGGATTCAGCCCTGGTCACCGTCGGACGCCATTATGCCGCGCACGGACGGGTGTTCCGGGCCGTTTTCGGCGCGCACTACCGCACCCTCTGGGCCACGCCCGTGGTGCTGCCCGTGCTGCGCCTGGCCACGCTGCCGGGCGCCCCGCGCCCTACGGCGCTCGGCGGCGGTTTCCAAACTACCAGCATCACGCTGACTTCCGCCGCCGGGCGCGCCTGGGTGGCGCGTACCCTCGACAAAGACCCCTACCGGACGCTGCCGAAGTTTCTGCAGCACACGTTCGTGGTGCGGCTGGTGCGCGATGAAACCTCGGCGGCGAATCCGTTTGCCCCCCTGGCGCTGCCCCTGTTGAGCCGGGCAGCCGGGGTGCCCTACGCCACCCCCCGGCTCTACTACATTGCCGCCAACGATTCGGCTTTCGACGCCCTGACCCCCAAACTGCGGGGTAAAGTGGTGCTGGTGGAAGAGAAATGGAGCGGCCCGGAAGCGGTCCGCGTCATTCAGTCGCAGCTGCCGCGCACCGATGACTTCGACGAGTCGGAAGCCGTGCTACGCCGCCGGTTTACCAGCCCCAACCATTACCTGGATCAGCTTGCCTTTGCCCGCGCCCGCCTCTTCGACCTCTGGATTGGCGACTGGGACCGCCACCAGGGGCAATGGACGTGGGCGGATACGAAAACCGACGCCCCCAGTGACGTGGTTCGCCACCGCTACCAGCCGGTGCCGAAAGACCGCGACCAGGCGTTCTTTCGCTTCGACGACGGTGCCCTGACCTGGCTCGCCTCGCGCCGCTGGGCTGTGCGCAAGCTGCAAACCTTCGGCCCGCGCTACGACGATGTGACCGGGCTGGCGCTGAACGCGCGGTTTCTGGACGAACGCGCGCTCGCCGCCGTCACGGCCGCGCAGTTCGACTCCCTGGCGCGGGACCTCCAGCGGCGCCTGCCCGACTCGCTCATTACCCGCGCCGTAGCTCGCTGGCCCGCGCCCATTGCTGCCCAGGAAGCTGCCCGTACGGCTGCTGACCTGCGCGCCCGCCGCGACGCGCTGCCCGATGCCGCCCGTGCCTTCTACCAAACGCTGGCCCGCCGCCCGCTGGTGGTCGGCACCGACGAACCGGAGCGCTTCACGATCGACCAAGATTCGGACGGAAGCGCCACGGTCACCATCACGCCAACCGAACCCCAGAACGCGCCTCCCTCCTACCGACGTACGTTCCGCGCCACCGAAACCCGGCGCCTGACGCTCCACGGCCTCGGCGGCGACGATGTGTTCGAGCTGACCGGTACGGCCGGCCGGGGCGCCATTCCGGTCGTCCTGTTCGGCGGCGAAGGCGCCGATGCCGTCCGGCTGCTGCCCGGCGCCGCGCCACGTGCCGTCACGGCCCGCGACACTAAACGCGGCATCACCCTGCCCGACCCGCGCCCGGCGGGTATGCACCGCAAGCTCGCCGGGCGCGGTGAAGTCCGGGTTCACGCCTTCGACCGAGAGGGTTTGTAACGATTGAAACCCGTCAGCCGGCGCCTTTGCACCACCTGACGGGTTTCTTCTTCTTGGCGACGAAAGCCGATGGACCGCCTAAAACAGGGGCCTGACGGCGGAAGGAGCTAGAACATCAGCTTATACAGGTCATTGCCGAAAGCGAAGACCATCAGCCCCAGCAGCAGGACCATTCCTACTTTCTGGGCATTCTCCAGAAACACTTCCGACGGCCGGCGGCGAACCACTACTTCGTAGATCAGGAAGACCGCGTGGCCGCCGTCGAGGGCCGGAATCGGCAGCAGATTCATAAAGGCCAGCACCATCGACAGCATCCCGACGATCCGCCAGAACGACGCCGGGTCGAACTGCCCGCCAAAAACCTGCGCAATGCCAATCGGCCCGCTCAGCGAGCCGGAAGCCGAAGCCTCGCCCCGGAAAATCTTACTGAACGCCTTGATATTCGACGTGATGACGCCGAACGCCTGCGCCGTGCCCACCGGAATGGCCTGCGCCAACGAGTACTGGCGCGTAGCGAAGGGCAACAGCGGCTTCACTTCAAAGCCCAGCAGGCCATCGTCGCCGATCTGCACCGGCAGCTTCAGCACTTCGGCGCCGCGCGCCACCGTCAGGGTAGCCGGTTGGCCTTTGCGGGTTTTCAGCGCGGCCTGTAGTTGGTGAAAGAAGGCGATGGGCACCTCATCCACGCCCCGGATGCGGTCGCCGGCCAGCAGCCCGGCCTTCGCCGCCGGTCGCCCGGCTACCACACGACCCACCTCGAACGGCTGCGCGGGCATCACGAAGAGCGCCGCATCGGGCTTGTTGAGGCGGTCGAGGATATTGGCCGGCACGGCCACCGTCACCGGCGCGCCGTCGCGCTCCACGGTGTAAGTAGCGTTGCGGGCCAACAGCGCGTCCGGCTCGTAGATATCATTGAAATCCTGGAGCTTTTTTCCGTTGACGGCCAAGACCTTATCGCCGTCCCGGAAGCCCATTTCGCGGCCCACCTCGTTCGTCACGACCCCGAAACGGGCGGCGGCGGCGGGCAGGTAGCTTTCGCCGTAGTGCCAGGTCAGGAGCGTGAAAATGACGATGCCCGTGATGATGTTCACCGTCACGCCGCCCAGCATCACGATCAGCCGCTGCCACGCCGGTTTGGCGCGGTACTCCCAGGGTTGCGGCTCTTGCTTGAGGGCCTCCGTGTCGAGCGACTCGTCCACCATCCCACTGATTTTCACGTAGCCACCCAACGGAATCGCACCGATCTGGTAATCCGTATCGCCGATCTTGCGCCCGAACAGGCGCGGCGGAAAGCCAATCGAGAACCGCTCAACGCGCATTCCGAAGTACTTAGCGGCCACAAAATGCCCCATCTCGTGCAGCCCGACCAAAATCGTCAGGCCCACGATGAGCTGGAGGGCCATTATTAAAATTTGCATTTAGTAGTTATTGACTGAGTGACTGAGTGACTCAATGGACTGAATGGATTAATTGACTGAGAGATCTGATAGGCCGTCACGCCATCAAAAACCACTCAATCACGCAATAATGTTCTCGCCACCCGGCGGGTTTCGGCATCGACTGCCATATAGTCGGTCAGAGACGGGGTCGGCAGGTGCGGCACCTGTTCGAGACATTGGCCGATCAGGTCGGGCATTGCCTGAAAAGCCAGTTCGTCGCGCAAAAACGCCGCAACGGCTATTTCGTTCGCCGCATTCAGCACGCAGGGCGCCGTGCCGCCGCGCCGCATCGCGGCAAAAGCAAGCGGCAAATTGCGGAAAACTTGGTAATCAGGCTGCTCGAAAGTCAGCGCCGGGTAATCGAGGAAGGAAAAACGGGGCCAGTCGTTAGCCAGCCGATCGGGCAGCCCCAACGCGTACTGAATCGGCAGTTTCATATCGGGTAGACCTAGCTGGGCCTTCAGCGAGCCGTCGCGGAACTGCACGAGCGAGTGGATGATGCTCTGCGGATGCACGACGACGTCGATCTGGTCGTCGGTGAGGCCGAAGAGCCATTTCGCCTCGATCACCTCCAGGCCCTTGTTCATCAGCGAGGCCGAGTCGATGGTGATCTTGGCGCCCATCGTCCAGTTCGGGTGCTTGAGGGCCTGCGCCTTGGTAACGGTGGCCAGAAATTCCGCGGATTTGCCCCGAAATGGGCCACCGGAGGCCGTGAGAATGATTTTTTCGACCGCTTCGGGCGCTTCGCCCACCAGGCACTGGTAGATGGCCGAGTGTTCGGAATCGACCGGCAGCAGCCGGACTCCATGACGCCGGGCCAGGGCCGTGACCAGTTCGCCGGCCACCACCAGGGTCTCCTTGTTGGCCAGGGCAATGGTTTTGCCTGCCTCGATGGCGGCCACGGTGGGTAGCAGGCCGGCATAACCGACGAGCGCCGTGAGAACCGTGTCCACATCGGCCCGCGCCGCGGCGGCGGCCACCGCATCCAGCCCCGCGCTGACGGTGATTTCGGGCAGATCAGCTAATGCGTCACGCAGGGCGGGGTAGTGCGCGGCATCGGCGATCACGACTTCGGCGGGGCGCCAGCGGCGCGCCTGCTCGGTCAGAAGCGCCACATTGGCGTGGGCCGTCAGCACGGAAACCGTGAAGCGATTGGGATGGGCCGCCACGACGGCCAGGGCCTGGGTGCCAATGGAGCCGGTGGAGCCGAGTAGAGCGAGGCGCGTGGGCGCAGTCATCATCAGGGGGCGGGCGGAGAATCGGGGGCTACTGAATCCGGTAGCTGTTGCAAATCTAACTGGTCCTTCAGCCGCCCGGTAGCGGCTTTGTTGGTGCGCAGATCGTGCAGGCTAATCATATTCACGGCCACACCGTCAAAAACCCCCACTTGGCGGCCGGCAAAAGCGGCGTCAAAATGCACACCGTCAATCTGATGTAGCACGTCAATGCGAATGGGCGATACGCCAAACTGAATCACCGTGTCCGGTTCCATAAAATCTGCCTCCTGATAGTCGAGGCTCCCAAAGCCAAAGTCGCGCACCACTTGTACCATCTTCCGGGCGTTCGCTCCCTGTGGCTTAATCCAGATGTCGATATCACCGGTTGCCCGGACATAACCGTGGAAAGCCACTGCGTATCCCCCGACCACCAGGTACTGCACTTCACGGGCGTTTAATAATTCGAGAAACTCTTTGAAGTCGGGGCTGAGCTGATTGGCCAGCATTGGAAGCAAAATAAAAAGTATAAGCCTGCTGGCGCAGCCATTCGAGGGCAGCCAGCCGATGCTGGGGCGTCAGACTGAGCCAATAAGCGCGGTCGCGCGCGGGCTCGTCGGGCGCGTGGAGGGTGGTCTTGCGAGCGATGCGTTGCACAAAGAGGAACGCCCTGATGCAGGCGCAGCACCGAAGTTACGGCGTAACCCAGGCACCTGATATAAGCGCGCCGCCGCCGCACTAACCGCCGGGCGGCGCCATCTTTGCGCGCCCGTTTTTTATTTCCAAATTCCGTTTACCCTGATGCGTTTTTCCCTGGTCGCCCTATTTCTGGGCCTGACTTTTACCGCCGCACCCGCTGTCGCCCAGAGCGCCAAAACTGCCAAAACACCGGGCAAGGCCAAAACGCCGGGTAAAGGCAAAGTAGCCCCGGCCAAGCCAGTAGCCGCGCCCGCCACCGAGCCCGACCGTCGGTCTTATATCATTGGGCACCAGATTGGTACCAATCTGTTACAAGCCGGAATGGCCCTGAACCCCGACGTGGTGGCCCGCGCCGTGGCCGATGAGCTGAAGGGCATCAAATCGACCCTGACGGCGGAGCAGACCCAGCAAGCGATGATGGGCTATCAGCAGGAGGCGCAGGCCAAAGCGAGCGAACACCAGAATGCCGCTGCCGGCCCCAACATCGCCGCTGGCAAGGCTTTTCTGGCAGAAAATGCCAAGAAGGAGGGCGTAAAAACCACCGCTTCCGGCCTACAGTATATCATCGAGAAAGAAGGCGCGGGCGCCTCGCCCACCAGCGCCGATCAGGTCAAAGTGCATTACCGGGGGACGCTGCTGGACGGCAAGGAGTTCGACTCGTCGTACAAACGTGGCGAGCCGATCACATTTGGCGTCACGCAGGTAATCCGGGGCTGGACCGAAGCCCTGCAACTGATGAAGCCGGGCGCCAAGTGGCAGCTTTTCATTCCTTCGGAGCTGGCCTACGGTTCGCAGGGCGCGGGCGCCGACATTCCGCCCGGTGCCACGCTGCACTT
>JANPLI010000005.1:0-12018 GCA_031426455.1 Hymenobacteraceae bacterium
ATCAAGCTCCTGCTGGCGCGAAAACTCCGCAACAAACTTGACCAGAACGACGCGCTGCAAGCGGCCATCATTAAGCGAGCCAAGTACTTACAGCGTCCAGATCAGCGCCGAAACGCCCCCACCTGAAGTGCCAAAGTAGAGGTAAGCGGTATAAGCGATGAACGTTGAGAAATACGCGCTGAAAGCGGAGGCAAGCCTGACCGTTTTTGAGTTCATCAGCGAGGGGCCCAATGGCCCCATCCGGAAGCTTGTTCAGTTTCAGCCAACCAACGAGCCACAACTGTACAATTTGGCGTTTGGTGACCAGGATGTAATTACCGGCGACCTCAACGATTTAGCGGTTTCCAACAACGGCGACACCGATAAGGTCTTGGCCACCGTGGTCGCGGCGCTTTACGCGTTCTGTGAATCTTACCCCGGCGCCTTCGTTTATGCCACCGGAAGCACCGGTGCCCGCACTCGCCTCTATCGAATGGGCATTGACCGGTTTTATGACCAAATGCGTCAGGACTTTGATCTGTATGGGCAGATGGGCAATGATTTTGTGCCGTTCGCGCGCAATGTCGCGTATGACGGTTTTTTGGCTCAACGGAAATTCAATTAGATTGCACCCAAATGAAAAGCGTTCAGGATTTGTCAACTCGTAAAGCGCCTATCGTCAGCATCGACCCAGCGCTCGATAAGTATCGGGACGTCGTTCTGTTCCCCGAGAAGCTGGCGAAGGCGAACGAGATGCTTCGAACCTCTCGGTTGCCGGCGCGAGCTATTAGAACCCTGATGACAAGGGAGGAGATCGAATCCAAGTTAAGCCTAATGTCCGGTCACGCCTCGAATGGTGATAACTACCCCTATCCCATTCGGCTTAGCCTGGCCAGCGGCCGAGTCCTCGAAGGTTTCAAGATACTCGAAAATGCGGGGTGCTACCTTTTGGGGCGTACGCTCGCGCAGCGGGAAGCATCCGTGGGGGAGACAGAAATTATGGGGACTACCCTGGTGGCAAAGGACAAGCTAGTAAGCATCCTGTGCCCAGAGCTTGACTTTCTGCCTGCCGACCAGCTTCAGTAATCACCCCATCAAAAACGGCCGCTCGGTATCCCCGAACGGTCGTTGAAGCTGCCCGCAGCTTGAACACCGTCCATCCAGCACGCCGACCGCATCTTCGTGCTGGAGCGCGGCCAGATCGCCGAAAGCGGGCGGCACAGTGAGCTGCTCGAAACCAAGGGGCTGTATTACGCGATGTGGCGTCAGCAGGTGGGGGAGCGGAAGGAGGCGCGGCCAGCGGTGGCGGGGGTGCCGAGCGTGATGGGAAATAACTAAGCAGGCCCTGCGAAGCGATCTTCGAAGCAGATTATTAATCAGCACAATGTCAAAGCTTGGATGCTCTTGCGGAAATACAATCTTCGACAAGACAAACAGCCTTCCTTATAAAGCTCATTTCTACAGGGATCAGGATTGGGAACAGCATGACAACTACGGTGATGAGGTGCAATCCTTTTTGGAAGCAGTTTACACTGGCAAGCGAACGCTATGGATAATTAATCGTTTTGGTGACAGTTACCCGCTCACTTTAAGTGATTCGAGCATTATCTGTGACATTATTGACAGTGCCACAATTATGCTAGAGAGCACCATGTACCAATGCCAGAAGTGTGGTCGGATCCTGATTCAAGTAGGAGAATCGAACCACTATGCCAGCTTTCGTCCAGAGGACGACCGCGGGCAGAATATTTTCGCATCAATCCAGAAGCAATAACCGGAGGTGCTTATTCGAGTCCGATTGCTACGTCAAACTGCTTTAAACCAAGAGATTGTGCTGCGCGATGTGGCGTCAGCAGGTGGACGAGCGGAAGGAGAGCCGACCATCAGCGGCTATGATATAATTTGTTAAGTGGAATAGGACGAAGGTGGATAAGAGCCCGCCCTGAGCGGCCGAAACCAATATGCTTGCACAACCCATTGCCGACGCGGCTACGTCGCTCATCGTCGTAGCCGGCGCCAACGGCGACCTCGGCCACCGCATCGTCCGCCACCTCAGGCAACGCGGCGCGGTCGTGCGCGCGGTCGTGCGCCCCAGTAGCAACCCCGAGGCCGTCGGGGCGCTGCGCGACCTCGGCGCGGAAGTCAAAGCAGTCAACTTCGCCGATCCCGCCGCCCTCATCCAGGCCTGCGCGGGTGCTGCCTGCGTCGTTTCCGCGCTTTCCGGCCTGCGCGCCGTCATCGTCGACACCCAAACCCAGCTCCTCGACGCAGCCGTGGCGGCCAGCGTCCCGCGCTTTATTCCGTCCGACTTCTGCGCCGACTACACGCGCCTGCGCCTCGGTACCAACCGCAACTTCGATTTCCGCCGCGATTTCCGCGAAATCCTGGACCGCGCGCCCATCCGGGCTACGTCCATCTTCAACGGGATGTTCGCCGACCTGCTCACGGGCGCGGCGCCCGTCGTCCTGTTCGGCCTCCACCGTATCCTGTATTGGGGTAACGCCGATCAGCCCCTCGATTTCACCACGATTGACGATACCGCGGCCTACACCGCCGCCGCCGCCCTCGACCCCACCACCCCGCGCGAGTTGCGCATCGCCGGCGACGTGCTCAGCCCGCGCGGCTTACAGGCTGCTGCCACCGCCGCCACCGGCCATCCGTTCGGCCTGTTGCGGCCGGGAAGCGTGGGGGCGCTCAACGTTCTGAGCAAGATCGTCCGGACCCTCGCACCCGGCCGCGACGAGATCTTTCCTCCCTGGCAGGGGATGCAGTACCTGCGCGATATGCTCAGCGGCCAGGCCAAGCTCGCCGAACCCCTCGACAATGCCCGCTACCCGGCCCTGCGCTGGACGTCAGTGCGGCAGTTACTGGCCGCGCCTCGGGAGTAGCGAATGGCCCCAGCGTTTGTGGTGCGTAGTTTCGCCGGGCAATGTCTGATACCACCCCGCTCCGCCTCCTTCGCACCACCTCCGCCGATGCGGCCTTCCGCGCGCTCGTCGGGCTGCTCGATGCCGACCTGCGTCGGCGCGACGGTGACGACCACCCGTTCTACGCCCAGTTCAATAAGGTCGATCTGATTCAGCACGTGGTAGTAGCCTACGCTTCGGACGGCACCGCCGTGGGCTGCGGCGCCTTCCGGGCGTTCGCGCACGAGGCCGGCGCCGTCGAAATCAAGCGGATGTTCGTGCGGCCCGAATACCGGGGCCAGGGTATCGCCACGGCCGTGCTGGGCGAGCTGGAAGCCTGGGCCGCCACGGAAGGCTACCGGACGACGGTGCTGGAAACCGGGCAAAACCAGCCCGAAGCCATTGGCCTCTACCAAAAAGCCGGCTACGCGCGCATCGCCAATTACCCGCCGTACCAGGACACGCCGAATAGTGTCTGTATGCGCCGGGAATGGTTAGGATGATGCCGCGCCATCACCCAAAAATGTGATTGCCTATCCCGAAAGCGCGGGGGAGCTTTGCGGCGCCGGGCGGGTGCCCGGCGTTGGTAATCCCGCCCCCTTCAATGCGTTTTCTTCTTTGTCTGCTGATTTGGGCCGTGCTGGCTGCGCCCCACCTGGTTTCGGCCCAGGTCCTGGCGCCGGATGCTGCATTCGGCACCAATGGCCAGGTGATTACCACCTTCCCCGGCTACGACGGCCGGGCGGCGGGGATGGCCGTGCAGCCGGACCAGAAAATCGTGGTGGCGGGCACCTACAACGGCAGCCAGGACTGGCTCGTGACGCGCTACCTGCCTTCCGGTCAGCTCGATACGTCCTTTGGGGTGGGCGGCATCGAGCCGTTCAATTTTGGCTTTTCCTACGAAGAGTGCTTCGCCGTGGCGGTGCAGCCCGACGGTAAAATCCTGCTCGGTGGGCAGGCCAACGGCGATTACGCCCTGCTGCGGCTGCTGCCTAACGGCCAGCCCGATGCCACCTTCGACGGCGATGGGCGCCTCCAGCTTTCCTTCGGTGCGGGCAATGGTTCGACCGTTCGTCGCTTGCTGGTGCAGCCCGATGGGAAGATCGTGGCGGCGGGTGAGGCGTACAACGGTACCGATTTCGATTTCGCCGCCGCCCGCTTCCTGCCCAACGGGGCGTTGGATGCCACCTTCGGCACGGGTGGTAAGGTGCGGGTGCCCATCGGCCCCGGCCGCGACCAGGGCCGGGCGGCGCTGCTGCAGCCGGACGGTAAGGTGGTCATCGTGGGCGATACGTACAGTAGCGGGGCGCCTTACCCGACGTTCGGCGTCTGCCGCCTGACCGCCGCCGGCATTCCAGACGTTTCGTTCGGTACGGGCGGTAAGACCATTACCACGTTTCCGCCAAATTCCACCTCGATTCCCTGGGCCGTGGTGCAGCAGCCCGACGGCAAGCTGGTGGTGGCCGGCGAATCAGACGGCGATGTGGCCGTGGTGCGTTATACCGCCGCCGGGGCGCTGGATACCTCGTTCGGTACCGCCGGTTTCGCCATCAACGACTTCAGTGCTGGCTCGCGGGACTGCATCTACACGATGGGGCTTCAGCCAAACGGCAAAATCCTGCTGGCTGGCTTTGGCTTCGCGGCCCGGGGCCAGGATGCACTGGTGGTGCGCTACACGACGACCGGCGCCCTGGATTCCTCGTTCGGCACCGGCGGCGCGCGGCGGTTCGGATTGGGCAACTACGGCAGTGACTTGAAGGGAATGGCATTTCAGGCCGACGGTAAGCCGGTTTTTGCGGGAATTTCCGTCGCGGTGCTGAACGGCGCCATCAGTTTTGGGCTGTTGCGCCTGACCAGCGCCAATATCACCGGGTTGCTCGACGAAGCAGCCGCTGGTAGCCTGAGCCGCCTGGAAGTCGTGCCGAATCCCGCGACCGACGGGTCGGTCGTGCATTATAGCCTGGCCCGGCCCGCGCGCGTCACGACCGAAGTATTCGATGCCCTGGGGCGGCGGGTGTATGGGTTGCAGACGAACGCGGAACAGGCGCCTGGCCGGCACACGCAGCCCCTGTCGCTGCCCGAAGTGCCAGGCCTTTACGTGGTTCGGCTGACGGCCGACGGCCAGGTGCGCACGGTGCGGGTAGTGCGCTGAAAGTTAAATTGTTTGGGTGGCTGCTAACGCCAAACGCCGCCGGATCTGCACGCAGGTCCGGCGGCGTTTGACGTCTCGCCTTTGGGCTTAGCGTCCTTGCTCCACGGCCGCCACGCCCGGCAGCGTTTTGCCTTCCATATACTCCAGCAGCGCGCCGCCGCCGGTGCTGATATAGCTCACCCGGTCGGCGAAGCCGAGCTGATTGACGGCCGCCGCTGAGTCGCCGCCGCCGATGAGCGAGTACGCGCCCCGGTCCGTGGCTGCCGCAATGGCTTCGGCCACGGCCTGGGTGCCGAGCGCGAAGTTGGGCATCTCAAAAACGCCCATTGGGCCGTTCCAGAGGATGGTTTGGGCATTTTCGAGGGCCGCGACGAATTCGGCGCGGGCGTCGGGGCCGAGGTCGAGGCCCATCCAGCCGGCGGGGATGTGGTGGTTCGGGGCCACGTCGGTATCGGCGTCGTTGGCGAAACGGTCGGCGATGGTCGAATCCACGGGTAGCAGCAGCCGGACGCCTTTTTCCTTCGCTTTCCGGATCAGGTCGCGCGCCAGGTCGAGCTTATCGTTCTCCACCAGCGAGGCGCCGATCTCGCCGTATTCCGCTTTGGCGAAGGTGTAGGCCATCCCGCCGCCAATCAGCAGCGTGTCCACCTTGTCGAGCAGGCGTTCGATGAGCATAATCTTGTCCGACACCTTGGCGCCGCCCATCACGGCCACATAGGGGCGGTGCGGGTTTTCGAGGACGCGCCGGGCGGCTTCAATCTCGGCGGCCATCACGAAGCCGCTGAAGCGGTTTTCGGGGCTGAAGGCGTGCGCCATCACGGCGGTGGAGGCGTGCGCGCGGTGGGCCGTGCCAAACGCATCGTTCACGTACACATCGCCCAGCGCGGCCAGCTTCCTGGCAAAAGCCTCGTCGCCACCTTCTTCTTCGGGGTGGAAGCGCAGGTTTTCGAGCAGCAGGATTTCGCCCGGCTGCAGGTTGACGGCGCGCACCTGAGCATCCGGCCCCACGGCGTCATCGGCGAACTGCACGGGTCGGCCGAAGACTTCGCTCAACGGCCCCACCAGGTGCTGAAGCGAATATTTTTCCGAGTAGCCGCCCTTGGGCCGGCCCAGGTGGCTCATCAGAATCACGGCGGCGCCCTGGTCGAGCAGGTGCTGAATCGTGGGCACGGCTGCGCGGATACGGGTGTCGTCGGTGATGCGATGGTCGGCATCCAGCGGCACATTAAAGTCCACGCGCACCACGGCCTTGCGGCCGGCGAAGTTGAATTGCTCGAAGCGGGTCATTGGGGTAAGGGAATGGGGAGGAGCGGGGGCCAGGGCGGCCCGGTGACGGAATTAAAAGGCTGCTTACGGCAGCGCCGCGAAGATAGGCGCCCCTTCGTACCTTGCCCGCCTTCTGCCCGTGCCATCACATCATCCTTTCATCTGATGTCGCCGCCGCTTTATCACCTTGCGTACCGCAGCACGGCCTGCCCCGAACTGGACGCCGACGGCCTGTTGCGCATTCTGGAACACGCCCGCGTGAAGAATAATCGCCTGCAGATCACGGGCCTGCTGCTGGTAAACGACCGGCAGATCATCCAGTTTCTGGAAGGCCCGGTGGAGGCGGTCCAGGCCGTGTACGCGGCGATCGAGGCCGACAGCCGCCACCAGGACGTGACGCTGCTCACGGCCGGGCCGCTGACCTGCCGCGAATTTCCGGACTGGGCAATGGGGCTTACGGGGCAGCCCCCGCTCACGGGCCTGATTCCGCCGGGGCTGGTCGATGCCAGCCGCCAGAACTACCTGCTGGTGCGGGTCGGCAACTTTCGGTCGGCTACTACCGCCCTGGTGGCGCAGTTTCTGGGGCCAGCGCAGTGGTTGCCGTAGCCCGCCCCGGTTTCTGGAACGGCTGGCTGGGGGACGCTGACACTAAAACTTTGGCTCTATTTCTACGTTTGCAAAAAATGATAATATCTCCTCCCGGCCCGGTGGCCAGTGCCCTGTATCAGTTGGCTTACCGCAGTACGGCTGCTCCGGAACTGGACGCGGCGGGAATGCGGCAGATCCTCGAACACGCCCGTTCGGCTAATAGCCAAACCCACATTACCGGGCTGCTGCTGGTGCGGGAGCGGCAGGTATTGCAGTTGCTGGAAGGCCCGGAGGCGGCCGTGCGGAACGTATATACCGCCATTGCGCGCGATCTTCGGCATCAGGAGGTCGTGCTGCTCCAGGCCGGGCCTTTGACGCAACGCGAGTTTCCGGACTGGGCAATGGCTTTTGCCGGGGCGACCGTACCGACGGAGTTGATTCCGTTCGGCTTGGTCGATGCCAGTCGCCAGACTTACCTGAAGGTGCGTCACGCCAATTTTTCGCCCGCGACGATGGCGCTCATCAACGACTTTCTGGGCCAGGACCTCTGGCCGACGTAGAACGGCGCTGCGGCCCTTGGTCCGGTGCGTTTGCCGGTACCTTTGCCGGCACTTATGCTCAGAGTAGGCATCTTCTTCGGCGGCCCCAGCCGCGAGCGCGAAATCTCGTTTGCGGGCGGGCGCACCGTCTTCGACAACCTCGACAAAGCCCTTTTTGAGGCCGTGCCGGTCTTTGTCGATTCCCTCGGCAACTTCATCCGGCTCGACTGGCAGTACCTCTACAAGGGCACGATCCGCGACTTTTTCCCGCCCGCCTCGGCCCTGCCCGTCACGGAGCAGCCCTGGCAGATTTACCAGGAGTCGCTCGGCCCGCTCACGCACGAGCAGCAGGACGCGCTGGCCCGCGCCGTAGGCGAGCCGATTCAGCCGCGCGACTTCCGCCAGCTTTTCGACTTCGCCTTCCTGACGCTGCACGGCCCCTACGGCGAGGACGGCGCCATTCAGGGTGTCCTCGACTGGGTCGGCATTCCGTATTCCGGGGCGGGCATCCTGCCGTCGGCCATCGGCATCGATAAAATCGCCCAGAAGAAGCTGTTGCAGGCGATGGGCTGGCCCACGCCAACCTTCTGCACCATCGGGCTGGACCAGTGGAATGCGTCCGCCGCCACGGCCCGCCCGGCGCTGTTCGCCGAGCTGGAAGCCGCACTCGGTCTGCCGTTCGTGGTGAAGGCGCCGCACCAGGGGTCCAGCATCGGCGTGAGCGTCGTGAGCGACGAAGCGGGTTTTGCGGCGGCCGTCAACCGCTCGTTTTTTCAGCAGGAAATCGACCTGGCGCAGTGGCGCACTTGGTCAGCGGCCCAAAAATCGCAGTTCGCGCAGCACCTGACCGATATCCGCGCGGGCATCGGGCTGCCCGTGCAACTGGGCGAAAACGGCCCCATCGCGCACCACCCGGCCCACCTGCTGACGCTGCTGGACCAGGTTGCAAACGAACAACTAAAAACCAACAACCAACAACTAATAACCCTCCTCAGCCTGACCGACGCCGAAACGGCCGTGCTGGTGGAAGCCTTCGTGGCGGGCCGCGAGTTTTCGTGCATCGTGCTGGAAAACCCGGACGGCGGCGCGCCGCTGCCGTTGCCGCCCACCGAGATCATCAAAGGCACCGAGGTGTTCGACTACCGCTCGAAGTACCTGCCCGGAATGGCGCGCAAAATCACGCCGATGCCGCTGCCCGACGCCGACCTGCACCGCCTGCGTGCCCGTTGCGCCGCGCTGTTTACGGCCTTTCAGTTCAGTGTCTATGCCCGCCTCGACGGCTTTTACACCCCCGACGGCGAGATTTTCCTCAACGACCCCAACACCACTTCCGGGATGCTGCCGGCGTCGTTCTTCTTCCATCAGGCGGCGGAAATCGGGCTGAACCCGGCGCAGCTCATCACGCTCATCATCCGCACGTCGCTGGCGGCGCGGGCACGCGAGGGCAAGCGGGCGCACCACCTGCGGCACACGCTGGCCCGGCTTGATGCGGCGTTGGCCAACCAGCGCGCCGCCGGCGACCAGCGCCTGCCCGTGGCCGTGGTGCTGGGCGGCTATTCGTCGGAACGCCACATCTCCGTGGAAAGCGGCCGGAATATCTACGAGAAGCTGGCCAGTAGCGCCAAATACCGGCCGGTGCCGGTCTTCCTGAGCGGCTCTTCCGAAAGCTGGGCGCTGCACGTGCTGCCCATCCACCTGCTGCTCAAGGACAACGCCGACGATATCCGCGACCAGATCCGGGCCTGGGAAACGGGCCACGGCCACCACCCGGTGCTCGACGAGATTGCGGCCGAAGCCCGCCCGCTCACGGCCCGCTTCCTGCAGGCGGAAATGCAGCGCGGCCCGCGCCGCATCAGCTTGGACGAGTTGGCCGCCGAAGTAGACGCCGTTTTCATCGCCCTCCACGGGCGCCCCGGCGAGGACGGCGCCCTGCAAGCCGAGCTGGAACGCGTGGGCCTGCCCTACAACGGCTCCGGCCCGGCGGCGTCGCGCGTCACCATCAATAAGTACGAGACGAACCAGCGCCTGCGCGCGGCGGGTATCCGCGTGGCCGATCATAATTGGGTGACGCGCGCGGCCTGGGAAACCGACGGTAAGGCGTTTTATCAGCAGATCGAGCACGACTTTCCGTATCCGCTCATCGCTAAGCCCGCCGATGATGGTTGTTCGTCGGCGGTCAAGAAAATCAACGACCGCCCGGCCCTGGAAGCCTTTACGCGGCTGATTTTCCGCGATGGCGAAGACCTGATGCCCGCCGATGCGGCCACGCTGGGGCTGTCGTTCCGGGAAGAGTTTCCGCGCAAAACCGGCTTCGTGGTCGAGACGCTGATTGGGGCCGACGGTGCGCGGCACTTTCTGGAAATCACGGGTGGGCTGCTCACGCACCGGCTGCCGGACGGCAGCATCGCCTACGAGCTTTTTGAAGCGTCCGAAGCCCTGGCCACGGGCGCGGTGCTGAGCCTGGAAGAAAAATTTCTGGCCGGCGAAGGGCAGAATATCACGCCCGCCCGCTACGCCCCCGAATCGGCCGAACGCCAGCGGATTTCTGAGGAAGTCAAGCGCCAGTTGCAGCGCGTGGCCGAGGTGCTGCACGTGGAAGGCTACGCCCGCATCGATGCCTTCGTGCGGGTGCGCGCTGCTTCCGATGGCCACCCGGCGCCCGTGGAAGTCATTGTGATCGAGGTCAATTCCCTGCCGGGGATGACGCCCGCCACCTGCATTTTCCACCAGACGGCGCTGGCCGGTTACTCGCCCTACGAGTTCATCGACCGGATTCTGGCTTTTGGGCAGGCGCGCCGGTAACCTGCCTTGTCCCGGTGCGGTTCGCCGCCGCCGAAGCGCCGGGGCGCAACTCCGCCGGGTGGCGGGCGGAATTTGATTAGGCCGTTCGCCCGGCAGGTCGTACTTTTGCCCCGGCAAGTCGGTACGACCAGCTCCTGCTGAACTCCCCCAGGGCCGGAAGGCAGCAAGGGTAGGCAGTTGAGCGGTGCGATACCGGCTTGCTTTTTTTTGTGCCCGCTGGCGAAGGTGGTGCGGTGGTTGGGTGGCGAGGTGGTGTTCGGTGTGCCACTCCCATCGCCTTCCCTATCTTCACCACTTCCACTACCCTCACAATGAATCTCTTTCTCGACTCTGCCTCGCTCGAAGAAGTGTCTGATGCCGCCGAACTGGGGCTGCTCGACGGCGTTCTGGTGCGCGAGGCCACGCTGGTGGAAGCCGGCATCGGGGGCCTCGACGCCACGATGCGCCACTACCGCACCCTCTGCGAGCTGGCGGAAGCCCCCGTGGTGGTACCGCCCCCCGGCGATATGACGGCAATGGACGCCGACGAGCTGATCCGGCAAGCCGAGTTGCTCACCGACCTCAACGAAAACCTGGTGGTGCAGCTCCCCCTGACGCGCGCCGGAATGCGCGCTCTGGTGCATTGCGGTGAGAAAGGCCTGAAAGCCTGCGCGATGAACGTCACCAACGTGGTGCAGGCGGTGCTGGCGGCGCGGGCAGGCGCGGCGTTCATCACGGTGCCCGTCAACCGGCTCGAAGCCGATGGCCAGGAATGGCTCCGGCTGATCGAGCAGCTCGTGACGGTGTACGACAACTACGGCTTCTCGACGCTGATTCTGGCCGCTGGCCTGCGTACCCCGCTCCAACTCGCCCTCTGCGCCGAACAGGGCGTGGACTGCACCGCCTGCCTACCGGCGCTGCTCTACGAACAACTAGGATAATGTTTTAGGTGCGAAGTGCGAGGTCGGAAGTGCGAGGGGGAAAGCAAACACCTCGCACTTCGCACTTCGCACCTCGCACCTATCAAAACCTCGCACCTCTCCGATGTACATCATCAAAGTCAAGGGCAAGGCCAAGATTCCGGATTATATCCAGCTTCGCGACGAGCAGTTCATTCTCGTGGCCTACTTTCGCGCCGACCGCCCGCTGCAAAAGCTTGAACGCTACGGCCTGGCCGGTAAGGAAACCGAGCTGGCCGCCGTGATCGCGGGGCTGGAATTCGGCAAGCTGCAACCGCTCAATATCTGATGACGGAACCTGTGGAAACCGCTGCCGCGCCCGTCATCGCGCTGCAAGGCGTGGACGTGGTGCAGGACGTGCAGGGCATCCTGCGCAACGTCACGTTTCAGGTGGCGGCCGGCGAATTTGTGTATCTGGTGGGCCGAACGGGTTCGGGCAAGTCGTCGCTGCTGAAGCTGCTTTACGCCGACCTGCCGCTTGCTGCTGGCGCCGCCACCGTGGCCGGCTATCGACTTCGCGCCCTGACCTGGAGCCAGGTGCCGTACCTGCGCCGCAAGCTGGGTATTGTCTTTCAGGACTTTCAGCTCCTCTTCGACCGCACGGTGGCCGAAAACCTGCGGTTCGTGCTGCGCGCCACCGGCTGGACGAGCAAGCCCCGCATCAAAGAGCGCATTGCCGACGTGCTGCTCCGCGTGGGCCTCGGCGGCGAGGCCACCCACCGGCTGCCGCACCAGCTTTCGGGCGGCGGGCAAGAGCGCGGGGTGTTGGCCCCCCCCCGGGGCAAACGCCCCCCGCCGGAGCGGCGCCATGGGCCCCCCGCGCAACCAGACCCCCCAGGGGGCGCCCG
>JANPLI010000006.1:0-24746 GCA_031426455.1 Hymenobacteraceae bacterium
GCTTTTTCACCCCTGGGGCGGGGCGCACGTTTGTGTTGGATGATTCGATAATCCGTCAGCCCGTCGCTGATGCTCCACCAGATTCGGCCTTTGGCTGTAACAGCGCAGCCAGGGCCGCCGCCGTCACGAACAATAACAGCAGCCGAACAGGAATCGTGTAGCGCGCCTGAATGGCAAAAGGCACGTGGATTACGCCGCAATAGAGCGTCAGTAGTAGCGCTGTCAGGGTAGCAGACGTCAGAAAAGTACGACGTCGGATCAGTGCTGCGCCAACGCTGCCCAGCGCCAGCAGGAAAGTAGCGAACGAAGCCACGAACGGGAACAATGCTGCCGCCCAAGCGCGCAACGTGTGGGCCTCGTGAAGCTTCGCGAGCTGGATACCGGTGAAGTAAAGCCTAAAAAAAGTATAAATTCTGGTTTTTAAGTAAAAAGCGGGCTCAGCGCGGATATGCGCCACCGTGTTGCGCACTAATATTTTTTCGCGGGCCAGCGTGTAGGCGCTGTTATAAGTGGGTGGCAGGTAGTAGAGGCGGTGGCGGGTAATGTACGCCAGGTGCGCCTGGTCAGCGGGGGTTAGCAGCGGGGCAAGTTCCGCGGTGATGTTATCCCATTCAGCGTTGTAGGCTGCCAAATTCGCGGCCGTGTCAGCCGGCGCAACGAACTTGATCACTTCGTCGCCGGTATAGGTCGACCAGTAGCGCCCAATCCAGCTGCCAGGTATTTTATGAATATAAAATCCTAGTTGAAAAACACCACCGCCGCCCTCAATCGGGGTGATTTTGAAAGTCCCGTGGTGGCGCTTATTCCAGATGCCGTATGGCAGGAGCATCAAGCCATAAGTTACCAGCAGGATTGTGGCCGTCTGCCAACGGAACGCCGTCCGGCGCGTAATCCACCATTCACTGGCCAGATGTGCCAGCGGCGCGAAGAGAAAAATAGGGCGAATCTGAAACAGGCAACCCGCGATGAGGCCCAGTACTGCTGCTGCGCCGATGCTACGAGCGGGGCCGGTGCGGACGCTGAGGTAGAAATAAAGGGCTACCAGAAAGACTCCCAGCGTTTCCGGATAAATCTGGGTGGCAAAATAATAAAGCTGAAAATTGACGGGCAGCAGAAGCAAAAACAGGTTCGCGGCGCGGCAGTCGGTGATCCGATCACGTAAGGCCTGACTGATCAGCCAGCAAGCTGTCAGGCACAGCCCCATTTGCACGACCCGGATCGGGAAGAGCTGCTGCGTGAAAAAGCGGATGGGTACCAGGAAGAACGCGTAGCCGGGGTTCCGAAACGTGTCCGGGACGTAATCGGGCCAAAAATACCAGTAGGAGTAACGCCCCGTCAGGATTAGTCCATCCGCTGAACGCAGGTAAGCGTACTCATCATCATTGTGCGCATTACGGAAGACCCAAAGACAAATCAGCGCGACCAGTAGATTGAGCCCCAACAGCCCATAGTACAGGCGCCGACCGGCCAAGGCGTGATTTACCCGAGCACGTAGTAATTCTATCCTCATCAGGCCGACGGAACGGAGGTAGCCTGATGAGGAACAGGCCGTTTGCGAAAGTCGCCTCGCGAGAAGTACTTTTCAATCAGACAATACATCATAATAAAAAAGTATCTACTACCCATTTCTTTGATCTTGAGCTTCGATTCGCCGTACTTTCGGTTAGTCCATGAGTTCGGTAGCACCGTGTAGGAATAGCCGCGCACGATGGTTTTGAGTGGCAACTCGAGCGTCAGGTTGAAATGCGGCGACAGGAAAGGCTTGATACCTTCCATCGTTTCGCGGCGGTACAGCTTAAAGGCATTAGTACAGTCGTTGTACTTCAGACCGAAAGCGAACTTGATGATCGCATTGGCCAGCCGGTTGATGAATTTTTTCAGCCCCGGGTAATCGACCACGCGCCCGCCTTGAATCCAGCGCGAGCCGAATACGGCATCGTAGTTTCCCGCTACCATTGTACGGTAATAGGCTACCAGATCGGCGGGGTCGTCGGAGAGGTCGGCCATCATCACGGCTACGCAGTCGCCTTTGAACCGTTCAAGTCCATAGCGCACGGCATAGCCAAAGCCATTGGGGCCCAGATTGGTGTAGTAGGTTAGGGTTGGAATTTCGTGGGCCAGTTCCTGTAACCGGACCAAGGTACCGTCCTTGGAATTATCGTTCGTCACCACAATCTCGTGGTCGATACCTTCAGCCAATAGCTTGGCATACAGCGTAGTCAGCGTTTCGCCGATGCTACCTTCTTCGTTGTAAGCGGGGATAACGACGCTAAGCTTCATTAGGAGGTGGCGGACAGGATGGGAGAAAAAACGCCCAGGATAAGATGGGTAGTAAAACCGAACCCTGCTGGCGCGGGGGCGCCGGCAGGGTCGGGATAGGAAGCCAAAAACGGTAACCGCGTTAAGCGACTGGCTGGCGCTCGCGCAGCTCCTCGAAGATTTGGCTTAACGTAGCTGTCAGATCGTACTCAAACTGCCAGCCGGGATAGTGATTCTGGAAACGGGACACATCCGACACGTACCAGATGTGGTCGCCGATGCGGTTCTGGTCCGAATAAGAGTAGCTCATTTTGTTACCCGTGATGTGTTCGCTCAGGGCGATTGCTTCCTGCATCGAGCAGTTGGCAAAACGCCCGCCGCCCGCATTGTACACCTCTCCGCCCGTGCGAGGGGCCTGGTAGAAATGCCAGAACATATTCACCAAGTCGTGAGAATGAATATTGTCCCGGACCTGCTTGCCCTTATACCCGAAGATGGTATAGTGTTGGCCGGTAATGGCGCACTTCATCAGGTACGACAGGAAGCCGTGCAACTGGGCGCCGGAGTGGCGCGGCCCGGTCAGGCAGCCGCCCCGAAAGACGGCGGTCTTCATCCCGAAATACCGGCCGTACTCCTGCACCAATACGTCGGCAGCTACTTTGGAGGCACCGAAGAGCGAGTGCGTGGTGTGGTCGATAGACATCTTTTCGTCGATGCCATTCGCGTAGTAAGCGTGGTCTTCTGCAATTTCCCAACGGGTTTCCAGCTCCACTAAGGGCAGGAAGTTGGGGTTGTCGCCGTACACCTTGTTCGTGGACGTGAAGATGAACACCGCTTCCGGAGCGTGCTGGCGCGTCAGTTCCAGCATATTCAGGGTACCGGTCGCGTTCACGGAGAAGTCCGTGAATGGCTCGCGGGCGGCCCAGTCGTGCGAGGGCTGGGCGGCCGTATGCACGATGAGCGCGATGTCCTTCCCGTATTCCTGAAAAACAGCTTCCAGCGCGGCGAGGTCGCGGATGTCGGCCGGATAATGCCGATAGTTATCGAAACGCTCCTGGAGACGGCGGCGATTCCAGTCGGTGGACGCGTTCTCGCCGAAGAAATAGCGGCGCATATCATTGTCGATGCCGACTACGACATCGAACTTGTCAGCGAAAAATTCAACAGCTTCGGAGCCAATCAGGCCTCCAGCGCCGGTAATCAGGACAACTTTCACGGAAAACGAAAAGGTAAAGAAGAATTTAACCCAAAATAGGCTTCAGGTCGGCTTCGTTGGCCTGGAGCCACTCGTATACGTCGCGGATAATCTGTTCGGCCGAGCGTTTCGGCTGCCACCCGGTCAGAGCCGTGACGCGGGCATTGTCGGTTAGGTAAAGCTGAATATCAGCAGCGCGATTCTCGGCTACCGAAGTAATCGGTACGGTATTACCCGTCACGCGTTGGCAGATGTCCGTCAGTTCCTGCAAAGATACGCTGATGCCCCGGCCACCTCCGGCGTTGAGAATCTGCCCATTGACTTTCTGGAAATTGGCAAGTTGGTAGTCCACCAGATCGTAGAGATCATCGACGTGGAGCATATCCCGGACCTGCTTACCCGTACCACCGAAGCCGAAATAGCCCAGTGGCTGTTTCCAGAAGTGGCGTGCTACCCATAGCACGACTACGCCCTGATCGACCTTGCCCATCTGCCACGGCCCCGTCAGGACACCGCAACGGTTGATGACCGTGTTCATCCCGTAGAAATGGTGGTACTCCTGAATGATGTACTCCGAACACAGCTTTGTGGCGCCATACAGCGAGCGGTAGCCTTCCAGCGGAAAGTCTTCGGCGATGCCAGCGGGCGAGATGCCAGGAATGAGCTGCTCGGCGGCCACCTCAAACCGTGTTTCGGCTTCCGTGAGCTGGATTTTCTCGATCTGGTTGATCGGGTAAACCCGGCTGGTGGACAGGAACACGAATGCCGCGTTGTGCTTACGGGCGTAGTTGAGGCAATTGACAGTGCCCGTGAGGTTCGTGTTGATCAAGTAATCAGGCGCCGAAGTCAGTCCCGCGAGTACGGAAGGCTCGGCAGAAGCTTCGATGACGGCATCGACCGGCGGCAGGGCGTCAAAGTCTTCCTTCGAGCGGATATCGCCGTGGACGAACTCGACACCCGCCGCGCGCAGGCGGGGAATATTAAGTTCGGAGCCGCGCCGCTTGAGGTTGTCGAGGGCGTAGATGCGGCAGGTGGGGTAGGCTGCTTTAAATTGAAGCGCCAGGGCCGAGCCGACGAAGCCGGCCCCGCCGGTGATTAGAAGCGATTTGTTGTGCATCCAGGCAAAGGTCAAAGTGGGCACAAAGGTAGCCCCGGACCCGGCAGGGAAGATTCCAGTGAATTGTTTGCGGCGGGCTTGAACCGCTGTCACGTTGGCGAACCGGTTGCCCGACTCATCCCATCTGGATTTTTCAGGGCAAACGCTAACGGACGGCAATGTGCGGTGGCCTGAAACAAGGCGTGCAACAGCCGCTCTAAAAACGGTTCATCCCAGCAAAAGGGGGCCTCATCGCAGATTTCGCCACCTCTATTCGAAAATCCGAATAGAAATGGCGAAATCGTTTTAGGCGCAATGACAAAATCTAACTGACTGCTGACTCAAGCAGCTAGGGCGCCTCCGTTTGTGTTCATTTATGAACGGATTGCCTTACCGCTTACAACGCGTAGCTGATCGCGCTAGTAAGCCACCGGCACGTCCACTTCCACGGTGTCCCAGACCAGGCGCAGGGTGGCCGTGCCAGGCTTGTCGCCGTCCTTGAAGGCAATGGTGAAGGCTTCAGTGGGAGCGGGTGCAGCCGTCACGGGCGCTTTCACGCGGGCTACGTCGAGCTTTTGATTGTAAGCGTAGTCGCCCCAGCGGTCGAGGTCCGAGGAAATGATCAGCGTCCATTCCTTTTCGCCGGGGATCGTGTAAAGCGTGTAGGTGCCCACGGCGAGCTTCTTGCCGCCCAAAGTCAGCGGCTTATACACTTTCAGTTCCGTGGCTTCGTTGGCGCCCGTGCGCCAGGTTTTGCCGTACGGCACCATGAAGGTGGTATCCGGGCCGAAGATTTTCCGGTCTTTTTTCTGCGGGCGGCTGTACAGAATACGTGCGGCGGGCGTAGGGTCGGTGGGTTTTTCGCGGAACGGCGCGTCGCGCGGAAGCCAGGCGAGATCGAGCGGGCTTTTGTCGAGCGCCGGTAAGTCAGGGCGCTTCATCTGGGCCTGGGCAGGGGTGGACAAGAGGGCGCCAGCCGCCAGGGCCAGGGTGCAAAATAGGGTACGCATAAATGAGGTGCGAGGTGAAAAGTATGAGGTGCGAGGTGTAAAAAACCAGAAGCGAACAACGAACAACCAAAAACTCCTATGCCTGTTCGGCCTTCATCTGCGGAAAGAAGAGCACGTCCTGAATGGAGGCCGAGTTGGTCATAATCATTGCCAGGCGGTCGATGCCGATACCGATGCCGGCAGTGGGGGGCATCCCGTATTCGAGGGCGCGCAGAAAATCTTCGTCGAGCTGCATCGCTTCGGGGTCGCCGCGCCGGCCCAGTTCGATCTGTTCTTCGAAACGGCGGCGCTGCACGATGGGGTCGTTCAACTCGGAAAAGGCATTGCAAATCTCCTTACCGTTGCAGATGGCCTCGAAACGCTCGACCAGCGCGGGGTTGCCGGGCTGGGGCTTGGCCAGCGGCGACATCTCGACCGGGTAGTCGGTGATAAACGTAGGCTGAATCAGCTTCCCCTCGCAGTATTCGCCGAAGATTTCGTCGATGATCTTGCCCCGGCCCATCGATGCGTCGAGCTTGACGTGGAGCTTCGCCGCAGCAGAACGCAGCTCGGTTTCGGGCATCTGACTAATGTCCACACCCGTGTACTGCTCGATGGCCTCATACATCGTCAGGCGTTTCCAGGGGCGGGCGAAATTGATGCGGTGCGCACCGACCTGTACTTCGGTGGTGCCGTGCAGGGCCAGGGCCACGCGCTCGACCATTTCTTCGGTCAGGTCCATCATCCAGCGATAGTCTTTGTACGCTACGTACAGCTCCATCATCGTGAACTCCGGGTTGTGGAAACGCGACATTCCTTCGTTGCGGAAGTCTTTGGCGAACTCGAACACGCCGTCGAACCCACCTACGATCAGCCGCTTGAGATACAACTCGTTGGCGATGCGCAGGTAGAGCGTCATATCCAGCGTGTTGTGGTGGGTTTTGAAGGGCCGCGCCGCCGCGCCGCCGTAGAGCGGCTGCAGAATCGGCGTCTCGACTTCGAGGTAGCCCTGGCCGTTCAGGAAGTCGCGCATCGTCTGCACGAGTTTCGAGCGCTGCACGAAAGCCGTGCGCACGTGCGGGTTCACGATCAGATCGACGTACCGCTGGCGGTAACGCTGCTCCGGGTCGGTGAAGGCGTCGTAGGTGGTTTTGTTGCCAGCCTCGTCCACGGTTTCCTTCACGATGGGCAGCGGGCGCAGGCTTTTGGCCAGCAGCGTCAGCTCCGTGACGTGGACCGAGATTTCGCCCACCTGCGTGACGAACACGTACCCGCGCACCCCGATAAAATCGCCGATATCGAGGAGCTTCTTGAAGAGGTCGTTGTAGGTCGTCTTGTCGTCGGTGGGGCAGATTTCGTCGCGGTTCACGTAGAGCTGCACCCGGCCGCTGGCGTCCTGCAACTCCGCGAACGAGGCTTTGCCCATCACCCGGCGGCTCATCAGGCGCCCGGCGATGGCCACCTCCCAGCGGCCCTCGCCGACGTGTTTTTCGCCGTCGTATTCGGCCTTGATGCGGGCGGCGGTGGCCGTAACGGCAAATTCCGCTGATGGGTACGGGTCGATTCCCCGCGTCAGCAGCTCCTCGCGCTCGTGGCGGCGGCGGATCTCCTGTTCGCTCAGGTGGTGGGGGGCGTGCATAGGGCTAGGCGCTTTTTTGAGGCCGCAAAGGTAGGGGGAGGGTGGTGGGGTAGTGAGGTGGTGAGGTGGTGAGGTGGTGGTGGGCCGAACGATTACTTGCGTCGGCTTTCCCTTCTTTGCGCCTTTGCGTCTTTGCGGGAAATATGCCGAACGTGGTTGGGGGCTGCGGCGATAGGTCCATCCCCGCGTCGGACCTTTACAACCGCCATAACCGCTCCCTTTCACTCGCCTTCTCTGCTGACCGATGCTTGCCGCCGCCCGCACCCTGCTGCACCTGACTGCCGCCGCCGCTCAGGACCGCCTGCACCACCGTACGCTACCAGCCCCGCCCACGCCGGAGGTGGCGGGCTGGCTCACAGCGCTGGCGCGCGACGGCTTCGTGGTAGTGCCCAACTTCTGCTCAGCTGATCAATGCGCCACGCTGCGTGCCGAGCTAGACCGCCTGCTGACGCAGTACCCCGCCACCACGCTGCACCTGCCCGACGACGACCGCATCCACGGCGCCGAGCGCGTCAGTGAGGCGATGCGCGCCTACCACCACGACCCGCGCCTGACGGCCCTGGCCGAGGCTTTCCACCAGGCGCCCACGCTCAACCTCTTCACGCTGGCCAACCGGGTGCGGCCGGTGCCGGGCGGACTGGGGTCCGGCGGCGGCTGGCACCGCGATTCCGTGCATCAGCGGCAACTCAAAACGCTGCTCTACCTGACCGATGTGGACGCTGGCTCCGGTGCTTACCAGTACGTCAGTGGCACCCATCACCCCGCCGACCTGCTTCGCCTGACCCGCACGGGGCAGGTTGCTTTCAATCAGAACCGCCTGACCGAAACCGAAGTAGCCCGCATCGTGGCCGACGGCGGCGGACGCTACGCGGCGCACACCGTCACGGGGCCGGCCGGCACGCTGGTCATCACTGACACGCGCGGCCTGCACCGCGGTACGCCGCTCACGCACGGCATCCGGTACGCGCTGACGAATTACTTTTTCGCCCGCCATCACCTCACGGCCCGCTCGGAAGCCCGGTTCCGGGCGCTGTTCGTGGACCGTGAAAAGGGCTGACTACCGCTCCGTCCGGGCATCGCGCAGCAACTCCGTGATGCGCTGCATCTCCGGGTCGGCGCCGGTCCGGACGGTTTCGACGGTAGTTTCGACGAGTTCATCCGGCTCGATTCCTTCGTCGGGCTGCGCACGCAGGGGCGCGTACGAGATCAGCGGCAGGTCCACTTCCAGGCCCGTGTTGGGTAGCCGGACCATAAAAAACTGCCCTCCCGTGATGCCCCGCCGGTTACCACCCGTCGGTTGGCCGACGAGTGTGGCCAGGTGATTTTCCTTCAGCTCGCGCGCCAGCCGAAACGACGCGGAGGCGTTGCGCGGCCCCACCAGCGCGTACTTCTGCTCGCCCCGAAAAGCCTGCGGATACGGTTGAATGATGGCCGCCTTGGGGTCGAAATCGCGCCGCACGTAGTAGCCTTCGCCGGTCGCGGCGAAATCCTCGCGGTTGAGCTTTTTGAGAGCGGGATCCCAGGAATCCAGAATGCCGGCCAGGCCCGGATCCACCTGGGCGCTGCGCCAGAGTTGCCACTCCGGAATGGCGCGCAGCGGGCGCGGGGTCAGGTACCGCAGCAGTTCGGTGGCCACCTCGTCGTTGCCGCCTTCGCAGGCGCGCAGGTCCAGCACCAGGGCCGCAATATTTTTCCGTTGCAGCGTGGTAAACGCGTCACGGAGCCAGCCTTTCCAGTCGAATTTGTCGTCGGTCCAGGTGGCAAAGTCGGGCAAGGTCAGGCGCGCCGTGCGGGGGTCCGGAAAATCGAGGCGCCAGCCCAGGTGTTCGGGGCGCCCCAGCCGGAGCGTGGTTTCGCGGACCGCCGGGCGCACGGCTGGCACGGTCACGGTACGCGGCTGACGGGTATCGCTCTCGCGCAGTTCGATGCGGAACGTCGGGCCGACCGGGAAGAAGAGCGGGTACAGCACATCAAAGGCCGCCGCGCGCTCGGTGCCATCGAGTTGCAGGCGGGCCAGGCGCTGTTCGCGCGGCGCCCCGTCGCCGCGCGTGGCCAGCACCAGCGAGTCGAGAATATCGGCCACTGGCCGCCCATCGATTTGCAGAATTTCCGCTTCCGCGGGTAAGGCCTTGGGGTCCAGAGCCGTGCTGATGATGGCGCGTTCGCCGACTAGCCGAAAGTGGCACGGCAGGGCCGTGGGCCGGTCCAGCAGCTGGGCCTGTATTTTGGGTAGTTGGTTCAGCGGGTTGGGGTAGGTATGCCCATCGCCCAGGCTGGCCAGAAAGACTGCCAGCGCCTGGTAGGCCTGAAGCAAGGTCCGGGGCTGGTTAAAGGTGGCGGTCAGCGCCTCCAGCCGCCGCTCCACGGTCACGGAATCCACGTGCCGGTACAGGCCGGGGTGGTGCGTCACGAGGGCTTCGCGCAACAGGGCCACATCGGGCTGTAACTGACCTGGCAATAACTTCTGGGCAGACCCCGCCGCCGGCGCCAGCCACAGCGCGGCGCCACTCAGTACGCCAACGAAAGACGCAGAAAAACGCATAGAACCCAAAGTACGCACAAAATGAAGGCCCGAAGCTACTTCCGAAGCGACCAGTTGGCCCGCGAACCGCCGCAACGGTGATGCCAGCCGTTGAATTCCGGCGCTGGCGCGGGGCACTACCCGCACCGCTTCGTTGCCGTAGCTTTACTCACCTCACCCCCATAAAACCGGGCCACGCTGCCCGCGGCTCCTTTCCTTTCGATGCGCAAACTCTTTCTCCTCGATGCGATGGCCCTGATTTACCGGGCGCACTTCGCGATGAGCAAAAACCCCCGGATCAACGCGCGCGGCCTCGACACGGGCGCCGTGCTGGGTTTCACCAATACGCTCCTCGAAGTGCTTCATAAGGAGCAGCCAACGCATATCGGGGTGGCGTTCGATTCGCCTAAAAAAACCTTCCGCCACGAACAGTACGCCGACTACAAAGCCAACCGCCAGGCAATGCCGGAGGCACTGGCCCTGGCCATTCCCTACGCCAAGCGCGTGACGGCGGCCTTCGGTATTCCGGTGCTGATACTGGACGGCTTCGAGGCCGACGATATCATCGGCTCGCTGGCGAAACGCGCGGAAGCCCACGGGTTCGAGGAAATTTATATGATGACCCCGGACAAAGACTACTGCCAACTGGTGACCGAAAAAGCCCGGATTCTGCGCCCCGCTTTTATGGGCAACGCCGCCGAGGTGATCGATATTCCGAAGGTGCTGGCGCGCTTCGAGATCGAGCGGGTGCAGCAGGTGGTGGACATTCTGGGGCTGATGGGCGACGCGTCGGACAATATTCCCGGTATTCCCGGCATCGGCGAAAAGACGGCGAAGGCGCTAATCCAGCGGTTTGGGTCGGTCGAAAATCTGATTGCCAACGCCGATCAGCTCAAGGGTAAGCAGCAGGAAAACGTGGTGAATTTCGCCCAGCAGGGATTGCTCTCGAAGGAACTGGCCACGATTCATACCGATGTGCCGCTGCCCTTCGAGCCCGAAAACCTGCAATACACCGGTCCGCAGGAAGCCGTGCTGCGCGAACTATTCGAAGAACTGGAGTTCAAGCAGTTGCTGCAACGCGTGCTGGGCGCTGAAGCCGCCGGCGCAAGGGCCGTAGCCAATCAACTCAAAAAAGCCGCCCCGCTCCCACCCAAGACGCGCGAGCAGGGAAAGGGAGACAAAGTCGCTGGTGGGCAGTTGGATATGTTCGGAACGCCCGCCGCTCCGTTGGATGCCGCCACCGAAACCGACGAAGTGGTCAGAGAAACGGGCGAAGGCGAAAGCGACGAATTAGTCATTCAGTCACTCAATCACTCCGTCACTCCGTCCAAAAAGACCCTCCGCGACCTCCCCCACCGCTACCATCTGCTGGAAACGGCCGAGGACCGGGCGCTGCTGATTCGGTACCTGGGCGCGCAGACGGCGGTTGCGTTCGACACTGAAACCACGTCCACCGATGCGCTGACGGCGACGCTCGTCGGGATGTCGTTTTGCTACCAGCCCGGCGAAGCCTACTACGTGCCCGTGCCGCCCACCGACCGCGCCGCCACGCTGGCGATCGTGGCCGAATTCAAGGAAGTGCTGGAAAACCCCGCGCTTACGCTCATCGGCCAGAATATCAAGTACGACTGGCTCGTGATGCACCACCACGGCCTGACGCTGCAAGGCCGCCTCTGGGACACGATGCTCGCCCACTACCTGCTGGAACCCGAACAGCGCCACGGGATGGACGCGCTGGCCGAAGCCTACCTCGACTACACCCCGATTCCCATTACGGACCTGATCGGCCCGAAAGGCAAGGACCAGCTCACGATGGCCGACCTGGCACCGGCCCGCGTCTATGCCTACGCCTGCGAGGACGCCGACGTGACACTGCGGCTCAAAGCCCTGTTCGAGAAACAGTTGGAAGAGCAAAATCAACTCGGACTGCTACTCGACCTGGAAGGCCCGCTGGTGCCCGTGCTAGCCCGGATGGAGGAAGAAGGCATCACCGTGGACGTGGCCGCGCTCGCGACGGTCAGCACCCAACTGGGGGCCGAAATCAAGGAGCTGGAAGGGCAGGTGTATGCCACGGCGGGCGAGGAATTCAACCTGGGTTCGCCGAAGCAGATCGGCGAAGTGCTGTTCGACAAGCTGAAAATCGGCAGCGGCAAGGTCAAGAAAACCAAAACCGGCCAGTACGCCACCGGCGAGGAGATTCTGAGCGAACTGGCTGCCGAAGGCCACGCCATCGCCCAACTGCTGCTCGACCACCGGCAGCTCACCAAGCTCAAAAGCACGTACGTGGACGCCCTGCCGCAACTGATCCGGCCCGCCGACGGGCGCGTCCATACCACCTTCAATCAGGCCGTGGCGGCCACGGGGCGGCTGAGTTCCACGAATCCGAACCTGCAGAACATCCCGATCCGGACGGAGAAGGGCCGCGAAATCCGCCGGGCGTTCGTGCCGCGCGACGCCGGTCACCTCCTGCTCGCGGCCGACTATTCGCAGATCGAACTGCGGATTATGGCCGACTTCAGCGGCGACGAAACGATGCGCGCGGCCTTCGCCAACGGCCTGGACATCCACACGGCCACGGCCGCGAAAATCTTTCATATCGCGCTCGACGCCGTGACGCCGGAGCAGCGCCGCCGCGCCAAAACGGCCAATTTCGGCATCATCTACGGCATCTCGGCCTTTGGGCTGGCCCAGCGCCTCAAGATTCCGCGCAAGGACGCCGCCGCCCTGATCGACGCCTATTTCGAGGAGTTTCCGAAGGTGAAAGCCTTTATGGATCAGTGCGTCAACCAGGCCCGCGACGACGAGTATGCCACCACCCTGCTGGGCCGCCGCCGCTACCTGCGCGATATCAACTCGCGCAACCAGACCCAGCGCAGCTTCGCCGAGCGCAACGCCATCAACGCGCCGATCCAGGGCACGGCGGCCGACATCATCAAGCGGGCGATGATCGACATTCACGCCTGGCTCGACGCCTCGCCGGAGCTGCAAACCCGGATGATTTTACAGGTCCACGACGAACTGGTTTTCGACGTACCGCTGGCGGAAGTGGCCGTCGTCAGCGAGAAAATCGCCGCCCTTATGGTGCAGGCCCTCCCGCTGCCCGGCGGCACCCCAATGGAAGTCGAAATCGGCCTGGGCGATAACTGGCTGAAGGCGCACTGAGGGCGCTTGAACAGCCCGGCGGGGGGACTTCCCCCACTGCAGCACCTGCAGTGCGTCGAGTGCAGGTGCTACAGTCTACCCACTGTAGGTGCTACAGTAGCGCAGTGCAGCTGCTGCAATAGCGCACTCCGCGGGCAGGAGTAGCGCCCCCGCCCGAAGGCACTGCCCCCAACGCAGACCGCCCCGCCCCGAAGCAACTTCGGAGCGGGGCGGTTGGTCCTGAGTACAGGCTATTGAGTGGCTTCGTAGCGATATTCGCCGGGCAGGGTATTCGTCAGACTGCTGCCAGCAGGAAACGGGACGCCACCGCCGAGGCGCAATACGGTTTCACTCAGTTCGCGCACCTGATAGGTCGGGATCGGTTCTGTGTAAAAGCGGGGGTACGTCTCGTAGGTCAACGTTGTGCCGTCGGCGCTTAGCTGCCAACTGCCCGGGAACCACGCTGGCTGCTGCTGCCCGCAACTATCGGCGCCCCAGCTTTGGCGCGTGGTATGATTGGGCAAAAACCGGAGCGTATCGTCCAGCCGACATTGCAATAGCGCGGGCGGAAAGGGCGAGTCGGGCTGGCCAGGCGACTGCACCGTGATCTGCTTGAGGTACCACGGGTGCGCCGTAAGCAGCTCAGCGCGATTGGGCCCATCGTTGGATTTCTTACAGCTGGCCATCAACGCACACATCACCACAGGCAGCATTTGCAGGCATAATCGGGTAGTCATCATTCAGCAAAAAAATTGGATCGTTCAGGGCGCCTCTAACGCGCATCGCCCCGCCCCGAAGCAGTTTCGGGGCGGGGCGGTTCGTGGGTCGGGGCGGGTTCGACGGATCAGCGGGCAGCAAAGGTGGCCGTGATATTGTAGGTCACCCCTCCGCCGCCGGGCAACGGGAGCTTTACTTTTAACTCCGAGCTGGAAAGCGACAGAATGGTTAGGCTCGTAACCTCCCCGTCGTCGGTGACCGTGATGGTTTTCTGGTCTGAACTCAATACCCAGGTTCCGGTAGTGGTTTGTGGGTCTGACGCACGACATTTAGTGGCGCCTTCGTCATCGGTGTAAACATTAGGCGCAGTAAAGCGCAGGATGTCATCCTTTTCGCAGGCGTCGAGTTGGGCGTATAAATCGGTGACGGTGGTGGTACCGAAAGGCAGCGGCGGGTCCACAGTTTGGGCCGTCAGCACCCAGTTTTTATTGGTGAGCCGCTCCGTGGTAGAAGGCTCGTCTTTTTTGTCTTTGCTGCAACCAGCAAACGTCAGGCTTAGGGCCAGCAGCCCCAGGAGAGGAGCGGAAACAATACGCATCGGGGTAAAACGGGGTAAAATGGAGAAAATCAGGGTTTCGACCACCGGACAATCGGTGCCCGGCAGCCCAAATATAATACCCCGGCGCGTTCGGCGCGCACCCGCTGGTGCGGGGTTGCTACGGAGGCCAGCCGGCGGGCTTCTGCCGCGCTGACCCCACAAACTGCGCGAGATAACCGCTATTACTTGCACCTTTGCCCTGCGCCGGGAAATTCTGCCGGGCGCCGTTGGGGCGCGTAAAGCCCCCTTTTTTACCGTAATGGGACTAGCAAAAGAATTCAAGGCCTTTGCGATGCGGGGCAATGTGGTCGACCTGGCCGTGGGCGTCATCATCGGCGCGTCGTTTGGCAAGATCGTTTCCTCCCTGGTCGATGACGTGCTGATGCCGCCCATCGGGTTGGCCGTAGGCGGGGTCAGTTTCCGCGATCTGAAGCTGGTGCTGAAGGCGGCAGCCGTGGACGCGGCGGGCAAGGAAGTACCCGCCGTCAGCATCAACTACGGTAATTTTCTGCAAGCCATTTTTGATTTCATTATCATCGCTTTGGCCGTTTTTGCGATGATCAAGGCAATGAACTCGCTCGCCAAAAAGGAAGCAGCGGCGCCTGCTACACCGCCGGCTCCCACCACCGACCAGGTACTGCTGGCCGAAATCCGCGACGCGCTGCGGGCGCGTGGGGTGTAGATAGGTGCGAAGTGCGAGGTGCGAGGTGCGAAGTGCGAGGTGCGAGGTGCGAGGTGCGAAGTGCGAGGTGCGAAGTGCGAGGTACGAGGTGCGAGGTGCGAAGTGCGAAGTGCTAGAGCGGTCAACTCGCTCTAGAAATTTGGCTCCAGGCTCAACCGTTCGCGTAACTCACTCAGGGCCGGGTGCTTTTCGGTGAGGTAGGCCAGTTTTTCGGAGTCGGTGTAGAGGCGGCGGCCCTGCTGCTGCTGCACGAATTCGGCCGCGAGCTGCACCCGGCCGTTGCGCAGCCGGGTGCGCAGCGCCGTGAGCAGGCCCGGCCGCAGTTCGTTAAACTGCCCCAACTGCACAGCATTGTCGAGCGTGAGCTGCCCTTCCAGCGTGGCGGCATCGAAGGCCACGACCCGGTTCAGCACCGAGAAGTCGAGCATCCGACCGGCGTCCTGCTTCTGTTGCACCAACTCGCGCCACGCCACCGCGAAGGCTTCCGCCGAAACCGGTTCGTTGCCGAATGAGCTGGCTACTTCCGCGCCCGACGGCGCATCTACCAGGGCCGCCGGGGCCGGTCGAATGGCGGCGGCGGTGGCTAACCCCGGCACCCGGTTGCCAAGCGTTTTGCCACCATTCAGCGAAACGGGCGCCGCGACGGACGCGGGAGCCGCCGCGGGAGCCAGCGGCGGCGCGACTGAAGCCAGCGGCGGACTGCCGTAGCGCGGCCGGGCATCCGCCAGCAGGCTGACGTCGGCCAACTCGGCCGCGCGCGGGTCCGCTCCTTTCGCCGTCAGCGTTGGCTCAGGTCCTGACTTAGATTCTGATTCAGGCTTTTTTTTTTCGGCCTCGGCATTGGTGCCGGAGCCATTCAGCGGCACGCCGTGGGCGGGCGCAACTGGGGCCGCCGCCAGCAGGTGGGCCCCGGAAGCCAGATCGGCGAAGCGCAGGGCGCCGCGCAGGTGGGCGGCGCGCAGCAGCAGCAGCTCGACGTGGAGGCGGGCATTGCGGGCCTGCTTATAGTCGCGGTCGGCGGTGCCGGCCAGCGCCAGCGCGCTCAGGAGCCACGCGGCGGGCGCCGCTTCCGCCTGCCGGGCGTAGCGGGGCTTCAGGGCGTCGGCCACTTCCAGCAGCCGGACGGTGGCCGCGTCCTGGCTCACCAGCAGGTCGCGCAGGTGGCCGGCCCAGCCGATCAGGAAAAGATGCGGGTCGAAGCCCTGGCGCAGCACGTCATCGAAAAGCAGCAGCGCGGCGGCGTGCTGGTCGGCGAGCAGGGCTTCCGTGAGGCGGAAATACGTGTCATAATCGAGCACGTGCAGGTTGTCCGTCACGGCCCGATACGTGACGTTACCGCTACTGAAGGTCACGATCTGGTCGAAGATCGAGAGCGCGTCGCGCAGGCCGCCATCGGCTTTCTGGGCAATCAGGTGCAGCCCCTCCGGCTCCGTCGCGATGCCTTCCGCCCCGGCGATATAAGCCAGGTGGCGGGCGATATCGTCAGGCCGGATGCGGTTGAAGTCGAATATCTGGCACCGGCTTAGGATGGTGGGCAGAATCTTGTGCCGCTCGGTCGTGGCCAGGATGAAAATCGCGTAAGCGGGCGGCTCTTCCAGGGTCTTCAGGAACGCGTTGAAGGCCGCGTTGGAGAGCATATGCACCTCGTCGATGATATAGACCTTGTAGCGCCCGGCCTGCGGCGGGTAACGCACCTGCTCGACGAGGGTGCGGATATCATCGACGGTATTGTTGGACGCCGCGTCCAGCTCAAAAACGTTGAAAGACGCCTGCTGACGGAAGGCGCGGCACGAGTCGCACTGGTCGCAGGCCTCCCCGTCGGTCGTCCGGTTGGTGCAGTTGATCGTTTTGGCCAGAATCCGGGCGCAGGTGGTTTTACCCACCCCGCGCGGCCCGCAGAACAGAAACGCCTGGGCCAGCTTATCGGCCCCGATGGCGTTGCGCAGGGTCTGGGTCACGTGGTCCTGACCCACCACCGAGCGCCAGGTAGTAGGCCGATATTTACGGGCCGAAACAACGAAAGGGGCGGCGGTTTCCGAGGGCTGCATCACTTCCCCAAAGGTACGGGCAGGGCCGGGGGTTCCGCCCAAAAGCGCATCTGACGGCGTGGTTGGGCGGGCGGCGAACCCGGGCCCGCAGCAGGCCGTAAGCCCGTGCCGTCGCGCGCTTCCATCCCGTGCGGCGGTCCTGCGTGGTCATTTCCGCTGATTCCCGTTCTGCTTCATTGCCCGTTACGCCCGCTTTTGCGCTCCCCTCCGTCGGGGCACCGTCCCCGTTTCGCTCGTTCTGGCAGGCAGGCTACGAATGCGCCGACCACGTTAACAACCGGGGCGAACGGGTGGATTTGCTCCGCCTCACCGGCCACCTGAACCATCCTGCTGCCGACTTTGCCAACCTCGCCCCGTTCGGCATCCGCACCGTGCGCGAAGGCATCCGGTGGGCGTTCGTAGAGCAGCAACCGGGCGTTTACGACTGGTCTGAAGTCCGCCACCGGCTGCGGGCGGCCCGCGCGGCCGGCATTCAGGTGGTCTGGGACATCTGCCATTTTGGTTACCCTTCCGATCTTTCGCCGCTGCACCCACGCTTTTGCGCCCGCTTCGAGGCCGTTTGCGCAGCCTTCGCGGCTTTCTACGCCGCAGAAACCGACGAAACGTTGATCGTCACGCCCGTCAACGAGGTCAGCTTTATTTCCTGGCTCGGTGGCGACGCGGCCGGGGCCGTGCCCTTCGCCCACCACCAGGGTTTCCGGGTGAAATACGAGTTGATCCGGGCCTTCATTGCGGGCATCGAGGCCATTCGGGCGGTGCTGCCGGGCGCGCGCATCCTCACCACGGAACCGCTGATCAATGTGGTGCCCCGCCGCGACGTGGGGCGTGGCGCTCACGCCCAACGCGCCCTGGCCGATGCGCGGGGCGTGCACGACTCGCAGTTCCAGAGCCTCGATATGCTCAGCGGCCGGATGTGCCCGGAGCTGGGCGGCAAGCCCGAATACCTCGACCTGCTGGGCTTCAACTTCTATTACGACAACCAGTGGGAACACGGTACCGGACGCCTGCCCTGGGAAGCCGTGCCGCGCGATTCCCGCTGGGTGCCCCTCCACGAGCTGCTGCACCGCGCCTGGAAGCGGTACGGCCGGCCGGTGGTATTGTCCGAAACCTCGCACCCCGGCCACGACCGCCCGCAGTGGTGGGCCGACACGGCGCAGGAGTGTCGGCAGGCACTCGACCGGGGTGTGCCGCTGCTCGGCGTCTGCCTCTATCCGATCCTCGACCGTCCCGATTGGGACGACCTCACGACCTGGCATCGCGCTGGCCTCTGGGACGCCGTGCTGCCAGCCCCGGCGTCCGGCGAGGCGCCGCCGATGGTCCTGCACGAGCCTTCAGCCACCGCGCTGTACGCGGCCCAACGGCTGCTGCCGGAACTGCTCCCCTACCCGCCACCCCACCACGACCCAGTGGCGGTAGCCGCGCCAAAAATTATCGAAATAGCGGTAGCCTGAGGAGAGGGAGTTGCGTATAACGCCAATCCGGCGATTCCGCCACCGCCGTTCGGCGCCAGCCGATGTTTTTCGTGGTGTTCGTCCCTCCTCTTCTGACTAATTTCAATGCGCGCCTTTTCCTCATTCCTCCTGATGGCGGCCTGCTGCGCCGCCTCCTGCCTGCACGCGGCCACGGCCGTTGGGCAAACCACTCCCACTTCCGCGGGCTTCGAGCCAGCGCCGTCGGCCCCCAAAGCCGCGCCGACGGAGGTACCCACTGTTTCTCCGGCCGTTACTCCAGCAGCGTCCGACGGGTTCGAGTCCGTCACGCCCGCGCTTTCCACTGCGCCAGCGGCTGATTCTGCTGGCAAGAAAGCGATTGCTCAGCCTGCGGCCCCACGTCCGCGCGAAGGTGGCGCTCCCGTTTATTCCACTACGCCCAAGTTGAATTTGGAGTCCTTGACGGGGCCCTACAATAAGAAAGCGGTCAAAGAGCGGCACAAGCAGTCTGAAAAAGTGGCCGCCAAGCAGATCCATCGCGCCGGCAAGCTGCGCGATATTCGGGTCGCCGAACAAGGGCAGCGAATTCATAAAATGAGCAAAGCCCGCAACGTTCTTTGAGGGTAATAACCCACGATAACGAACCGCGCTATCTTTGCCCGAATACGCGACGCTTTCCGTCTGACTTGCCACCGGCACCCGCCAGGCTCATAACCCTGGCGGGTGCCGGTCGGTTAAAGCCCCAGCCACGCGTATTGCGTTCTGATATCTGTCTTTTATTCTTTTGATGGCTGTTTCCCGACATTCCCGCCAGTTTTACTGGCCCCACCATTTCGTCATCCTGCCATTGGCGCTGCTGATGGCAATCTACGCCGGGCGGCACTACGCAAACGTGGCGGGCGAAAGCGACCCCACGGCCCGCCTCTGGTTTACCGTGATGGGTGTGGCCGTGGTAGGCCTGCTGACGCTGTTGCTCCTGCGCCAGCATTACGCCTTGCGCTTGCAGGACCGCCTGATTCGCCTCGAAGTACGGCACCGTTATTTTGCCGTCACCGGACGGTCGCTGGAGCCGCTGGAAGAACGCCTGACGCTGGCCCGTATCATCGCGCTGCGCTTTGCCCCGGCCGATAAGCTCCCGGCCCTGGTAGAAGCAGCGATGGCGGAATCGCTGACGCCAGCCGCCATCATCGCGCGTATAGGCGACGATTACCAGCCCGACCCGCTGCGCGTCTGACGCCAGCAGTCGGACCTGCCGGCGCTTAATTTCGGGCCAGAAACCGGTGCCCCCCGGGCGCCTCCTGCTTATGCTGCTTTACAACGTGACCAGTAATGTGGATGCCACTGTGGCCGACGCGTGGCTCTATTATATGCAAGCCGTTCACATTCCGGAAGTAATGGCCAGCGGCTGCTTCGAGCGCAGCCAAATCTGCCGGCTGCTGGACGAAGTGGAAAACGACGGCGTGACCTACGCCGTGCAGTACTACTGCCCCGATGCGGCCACGCTGGAACGGTACCAGGCCGAATTTGCCCCCGCCCTGCGGGCTGACCTGGAACGACGGTTTCCGCAGCAGTTCGTCGCCTTCCGGACGGTGTTGGAAATCGTGGCGTAAGGCGAGTTGCCCGGAAACGGGATGGTCCGCCGCTGCGGCTTCAACGGCCAGCCACTACCCACGCCCGCAACACGTTGCGGTTAGCCGTGAGGTTAGCCACGAGGGCGTCCACGTCGTAGGTTGGGCGGTCTTTGTAAAGCAGGCGGCGTAGGCGGGTGGTTTCGGGGCGCAGGTGGCGCAGGGTTTCTTCCAGAAAACCCATTCGCGTCAGGCGTTCGGCTTCCAGCCGGTAGCCGCGCCGGAAGCCGGAACTGGTGAAAAAACGCGCTTTCCAGGCGGGCGGGTCGTCGTTGCGGTACGGGTGGTGCGCGGCCCAGCGCGCCGGGTACGGTTCGGTCAGCAGGCCGCCGGCATTGCCATCGTAGGCAATCAGGGTGAGGCGATTAGTCCGCGGCGCATACGCGAAACGGGAATTCTTCCAGCGTGTGGCGTGGTGCGCGCCCAGCAGATCGCAGATGGCGTAGAGGCGCCCGGCGGCGACGGCATCAAAGGCGGAATCCAGCGGAATGTCGCCGGCGCGTACGCCCGCCAGCAAGGCTTTTGCCCGCTGAAAGTGGCGGTTCCGGGCGGTATCAGCCGTCACGGCCTTCGGGTCAAATGCCTCAATCGGTGCTTCGGCGAAAAGCTGCGCTTCGGGGGCATTGGTCGAGGCGGCGGTGCGGGCAGCGGGGTCGATGTAAGCTGTTTCGTCGAACTTGAGCAGCACCCCGCCCACCTGGCCGTTGGCAGCAAGCAGCTCCGGGCCGAAGCTTTCTTCGATAGCGAAGATGCCTTTGTCGGTGCCGTTTAGCGTGAGTTGGCCGAAATCGTAGCGAATCGCGAACAGGCCTTCGTCGCGCAGCAAGCGGTGGAGCAGCCATTCCGCCAGAAACTCGCGCGTGGCGGGGTCCTGCACGCTGAACGTCCGCATTCCCCAGACGGCGGGTGCTTTCGGGGGCAACTGAATCCGGAGCGACCATTTCGGCCCGGCCCAATGGTCCGGATAGTCGCCTTTGAGGCGGACTTTGGCATCCAGCGGCGCGCCGCCATCGGCCGAGAGAGTCGCCGGCACCCATTTTTTGGCTTCCTTCGGCAGCAGCCCGCGCCGGATGGCCAGCGTGCGGGCGGCGGTCAGGGTGCGCCAGGCGCCGGCATCAAGATTGATCATCAGGCGCTTTGCAGGTTGCGCCAACCGGCCCTGCGCCCAATGAAACGGCAGCCGCACCAGCCGGCTGGCCAGATACGAATACGGGTGCGCCCGATTCGGGTGCAACGGGTGGCCAAACCAGTAGCCCAGTCCGCCCACGACCAGCAGCGCGCCCAGCACGGCCGGTAGCCAGCGCTGGACTTTACCGTTAGGCCGGGCTGACGGACTCACTCCGCCTTCCTCTGGTTCTTCCACCGTTCCTCAACTGACCGGCGCCTGCACCCGCGCGTCGAGGCGCGCAAGTTGCCGACGGTGGCTGTGAAAGTGGATCGGCACGAGCGCCAGCCAGTCGGCGGCCGTCAGGTGCCCCAGCGAGGGGTGCGCTGCCGTACCGGGAGCGGTGGGCTGGGCGCGCACCTGTTCAGCGGTGGTGGCGAAAGCAATTTCGGCGGCGTCGAGCTGCGTGCGGATGAAGGCCGCGTTCACCGGCTGGTGCGGCGTGTAGGTGGCCGAAGGGGGCACTTTTACGGGGGGAATTTCCGCTCCACTGAGGGCGTATTGCCCGCGCTCGGTCAGTTCGCCGCCGGCTGTTTCGGTCAGCAGCGCCCGACGCGCGGCGGGCAGGTGAAAATAAACGGCGCTGCCGGCCAGGTGCACGAAAAGCTGCCCGATGCTCCAGTCGTCGTCGGAAGCCCCGTCGGCGAGCTGTTCGGGCGTGTATTGGTCCAGGGCCTGGCGCCAGAAAGCCAGTTCGGCGGGGAAGGTCGCGGCGCGTTCCAGGGCAGTCATCGGCAACGAAAAAAAGGGGGTTATTGGGAGGCCGAAGGTACGGCCCGGCCCCGGCCAACGGCCCGAGGCCCGCGCCTCACCCGCGCCGGGATGCCTATCTTTTCGCCGCCGAACCCGCATTTACCTCTCCCGGCACCCCGTTTCAACCTTGTCGCTCTTCGCTGCCCTGCTCCGCCGCAAGTCCGTCCAGCAGATGCTGGCCGACGCCGCCGCCACTCCGCCCGAACTCGCCGACGGCCACGGTGCCCCCGCCGGTGGCCTGCACCGCACCCTGACCGTGCGCGACCTGACCGCCTTCGGCGTGGCCGCCATCATCGGGGCGGGCATTTTCAGCACCATCGGCAAAGCCTCGTTCGACGGCGGCCCGGCCGTCACGCTGCTATTCGTTTTCACGGCCCTGGCGTGCGCGTTTTCGGCGCTTTGCTACGCGCAGTTTGCCGCCACGGTGCCGGTCAGCGGCTCGGCTTACACCTACGCCTACACAGCGTTCGGCGAGCTGGTGGCCTGGATCATCGGCTGGGCCCTGATTATGGAGTACGGCATCGGCAATATCGTAGTCGCTATTTCCTGGTCCGACTACTTCACCGGCCTGCTCAGCGGCGTGGGCCTGCACCTGCCGCCCTGGCTCACGACGGGCTACCAGTCGGCCGCCGCCGCGGCTACCGATCTGGCCACTGCCGCCGCCCGCGCTGCCGCACCGCAAGCCCAACTCGAAGCGCTGCGCGCCTGGAATACCGCCCCCGTCATCGGCGGCTTTCACGTGGTCGTGGACCTGCCCGCCGCGCTCATCACGCTCATCATCACGGCCGTGGTGTACATCGGCATTCAGGAATCGCGGATGGCCTCGAACCTGATGGTGGCCCTCAAGCTGCTGGTGGTGCTGGTCGTGATCGGGGTGGGTTTTTTCTACGTGCAGCCGGCTAACTGGCACCCGTTCGCGCCGAACGGCATTGCCGGCGTGCTGAAAGGCGTATCGGCGGTTTTCTTCGCCTACATCGGCTTCGACGCCGTGAGTACCACCGCCGAAGAGTGTAAAAATCCGCAGCGCGACCTGCCCCGCGCGATGTTCTACGCCCTGCTGATCTGCACGGTGCTGTACGTGCTGATTGCACTGGTACTCACCGGAATGGTTTCGTACAAGGAACTGAACGTCGGCGACCCGCTGGCCTTCGTCTTCGGGCGCGTGGGTTTGCACCGCATCGGCGCGCTGGTGGCCGTGAGCGCCGTGTTTGCAATGGCCTCGGTGCTGCTCGTCTTTCAGATCGGCCAGCCGCGCATCTGGATGACGATGGCCCGCGACGGCCTGCTGCCGCCGGTGTTCGCGCGGGTGCATCCGCGCTTCCGGACGCCCTCGTTCGCTACCATCGTCACGGGCTGCCTGGTGGGCATTCCGGCGCTTTTCCTGCGGATGGAACTCGTGACCGACCTGACCTCCATCGGCACCCTCTTCGCCTTTGCGCTGGTGTGCGGCGGCGTGCTGGTGCTCGACCCCCACGGCACGTCCACGGCGTCGTACAAGGTGCCCTACGTCAGCGGGCGGCTGTTGGTGCCGGCCGTGCTTCTGGCCTGCGGCGGCGCCTGGGGGTTCTACCGCGAAATCGAGGTGCTGGACTTTCTGAACGACGCCACGTTTTACAACGGCTGGGAGGGCTTCCGCCACCAGATTCCGTTCATCATCTTCCTCGGCTTTTGCGTTTGGATGATCGTGGCCTCGATTCGCCGTTCGCTTTCGGCGTTGCCGGTGCTGGGCCTGCTCATCAACCTCTACCTGATGACCCAATTGGGCATCGGCAACTGGACGCTTTTTGCGGTCTGGCTCGTCATCGGGCTGGGGGTTTACTTCGGGTACGGGGTGCGGAACAGCAAGCTGGCGCGACGCTAGGAAACGATGCCCGCCTGAGTTTTGCCGAGCGGTTACTGGGAAGTGTCGTAAGTTTATACGGGTCCCGCGGCAAGCAGCCCGTCGCTACGTTTTTCGCTTCATTTTCACCTCCATTATTTTCTCCTGCTGATGCTACACATTTCCTCCGTACGCGGGCTGCTTGGCGGCGCGCTTCTCTGCCTTAGCGCGTCAGTGGCCCTGGCGCAGGGCGCTCCTCATCCGCCATTCAATGATCGCTGCGGGGGTGCCACGCCCCTGGAAAACGGCGTCGCCGTAACGGGTGATATTTGGGCCGCCCGGGATGACCTGCGCGGGCAGGTGGGTTGCCAGGACAACAGCATCACCTGGCAACCCGACGCCTGGTACACGCTGGTGGCAACCGGGCCGCGCCTGACGTACACGCTACAACCCAATGCGGCCGTCAGCAACGGCACTTTCGCGGTGCTGGTGTTTGACAGCCTATCCTGCGATAGCGCGGCGGGGCATCTGATCGCGTCAACCTGCGGAAGCGCTACGCTGCAAGCCGACCTCAACGTGCTGCAAGCGGGCCGGACTTACTACGTCGCCGTTTCGGCCGCCAGTAACTCGTCCTTGTCGTTACCCGCCTTCCAACTGACCGTGACGACCGGCCCGACCGGGGTGAATGGGCTGGCCACGGACCTGGCCAACCGGACGGCGCTGGTGCTGGCCCCCAACCCGGCGCGCGGCAACGTCCGCCTGACCCTCGGCGAGGGAACGCGCGCCACCGCCGCCGTGGTGACCGACGCACTGGGCCGCGACGTGCGCACCGTGCCCTTGAGCGCCAGCCAGCGCACCGCCGATATCAGCCTGACTGACCTGCGCCCCGGCGTGTACCTGGTGCGTGTGGGCACGGTGGCCCGCCGGCTGATGGTCGAATAAACGCCTTCCGTGCTGCCTCGGAAGCGGGGGGGCCCCCCGGGGGGGGGGGGGGGGTTTTTTTTTTTGGCCCCCCCCCACATAGAGAAAACACCCCCCCCCCCCCGACCCCCCCCCCCCCCCCCCC
>JANPLI010000007.1:0-3830 GCA_031426455.1 Hymenobacteraceae bacterium
AGCTCCTGCTGGCGCGAAAACTCCGCAACAAACTTGACCAGAACGACGCGCTGCAAGCGGCCATCATTAAGCGAGCCAAGTACTTACAGCGTCCAGATCAGCGCCGAAACGCCCCCACCTGAAGTGCCAAAGTAGAGTTAAACCCCACCCCTTGAATCCGTTGCTCCCCCGCCACCTCCTCACCGATTCCCGCCAGGCCATTCCGGACCCCGCTACATCGGTCTTTTTCGCCCTGCGCGGCCCCCAAGGGCGAGACGGTGCCCGCTACGTGCCGGACCTGTACGCCCGCGGCGTCCGGGCCTTCGTCGTGGCCGACGATGCCGCCCCGCTGCCCGACCTGCCCGACGCCGACATCCGGCGCGTGCCCGACCCGCTCGCCGCCTTGCAGGCCACCGCCGCCGCCCACCGCGCGGCCCTGCCGGATTTGCCGGTGCTGGCCATCACGGGTTCCAACGGCAAAACCATCGTCAAGGAATGGCTGACGCAGCTTTTGGGGCCGGATGCGCGCGTCGGGCGCTCGCCGCGCTCCTGGAATTCGCAGTTGGGCGTCCCGCTCAGCGTCTGGGGCCTGACGGAATCCCACACGCTGGGCATCATCGAGGCCGGCATCTCGCAGCCGGGCGAAATGGCCCGGCTGACGGCCGTCATCCAGCCCACGTTGGGGCTGTTCACCAACCTGGGGCCGGCGCACGCCGAAGGCTTTACTTCCGATGCCGAAAAACTGGCCGAAAAACTGCGCCTCTTCGCAGGCGTGACGCGCCTCTACTACTGCGCCGACCAGCCCCTCGTGCACCAGGCCGTGCAGGCAAGCAAGCTGCCGGGCTTTGCCTGGGCGTTCGACGAGCCAACGGCGGCGGTAGGAGTAGCGCGGCTTTCGGGCCTGGCTCCCGTGTCGCATTTCCCCGCCTCCGCCCCCTCGCATCCTCACCCCCCAGCCCCCTCTCCGATGGAGAGGGGGAGCCTAAAGACGCACGACTTGGCTCCCCCTCCCGCTTTGGGGAGGGGGCCGGGGGGTGGGGACGGACAAGAGCGCGAGAACCGCTTCCGCGTCACCTACGCCCAGCAATCTACTGACTTACACCTGCCTTTTGCCGACGCCGCTTCCGTCGAAAACGCCCTGCACGGCATCTGTTTCCTACTGGGCCAGGGCGTGGCGCTGACCGATATCCAGCGGCGCCTCGACCGGCTGCACCCCGTGGCGATGCGCCTCGAACGGCGCGAGGGCCTGAATGGCTGCTACCTCCTCGACGACTCGTACTCAAACGACCTGGCGTCGCTGCAAATCGCGCTGGGGTTGCTACGGCAGCAGCCGCGCCCCGGCGGACGGACGCTGATCCTGAGCGACGTACCCCAATCCGCCTTGCCGCCCGCCGAACTCTACGCCCGCGTGGCGGCCCTGGTGCGCGCCCACGGCGTGCAGCGGCTGGTGGCCATCGGCCCGGAGCTGCTCCACCACCAGGCGGCGTTCGCGCGGGCCGCGCCGCTGACGGCCTTTTTTCCGTCCACGGAAGCCCTGCTGGCCGACTTGCGCCCCGCTGATTTCCGCGACGAAACGATTCTGGTGAAAGGCGCCCGCGCCTTCGGGCTGGAACGGGTAGTGGCGGCGCTCTCGCCGCGCGTTCACGGCACGGTGCTCGACGTGAACCTCGACGCCCTCGTCCATAACCTGAACTTCTTCCGCGCCCGACTGGCGCCCACCACCAAAATTCTGGTGATGGTCAAGGCGTTTGCTTACGGCGCCGGCGCCTACGAAGTGGCCTCGCTACTCGAATTCCACCGCGCCGACTGGCTCGGCGTCGCCTACGCCGACGAAGGCGCCCGCCTCCGCGAAGCCGGTATCACGCTGCCGATTCTAGTGCTGAACCCCTCGCCGGACGCCTTTCCGCTCTGCCGCCAGCACGGCCTGGAGCCGGAAGTGTATTCCGCCGAAATGCTCGAAGAACTGCTCACGGCCTGGCCCGCCGCCAGCGGTCCGGTGCCGATTCACCTCAAGCTCGACACCGGTATGCGCCGCCTCGGCTTCGGCCCCGAAGACCTGCCGACGCTGCTCGCGCTGCTCCGCCAACACGCCGGACGGGTGCGGGTGCGCAGCGTTTTCAGCCACCTTGCTGCCGCCGATGAGGCCCACCACGACGATTTCACGCACGAGCAAATCCGGGTCTTCACCGACCTGAACGCGGCCGTCGTCACCGTGCTGGGCTATCAGCCGCTGCGCCACCTGCTGAACTCGGCGGGCATCACGCGCTTCCCGGCGGCGCAGTTTGAAATGGTCCGCCTCGGCATCGGCCTCTACGGCGTCGATGCGACCGATGAGCTGGCGCCCGACGCACTGCGGCCCGTCAGCACCCTGCGCACCACGGTTTCGCAGGTCAAAACGCTACCCGCGGGCGCCACCGTGGGCTATGGCCGGCGCGGCGATGCGGTGAGCCACGAGCGGCGCATCGCCACGCTGGCCATCGGTTACGCCGACGGCTACGACCGCCGGTTTTCGCGCGGCACCGGCGAAGTGGTCATTCGCGGGCAGCGCGCCCCGGTGGTGGGCAACGTGTGTATGGATATGACGATGGTGGACGTCACCCACATTCCCGGCACGGCCGCCGGCGACGTGGTCCAGATTTTCGGCCCCGCGCTGCCGCTGCCGGAGCTGGCGGCCCGCATCGGCACCATCGCCTACGAGCTGCTCACGAACGTGAGCGAGCGCGTACGGCGGGTGTTTTTCAGCGAGTAAGGCGGGGGAAGCGCGGCGGACGGGGACCAATGGCTCGGTCGGCCAGCGCCCTTCCGCAGGTCGGCCGAGGCCTTTTGCTCGTTCCGTCCACCCTCACGAGCCAGGCGTGCCGGTGTTTCACTGACGGGGGTTACGGAGCAAAGAGGGCCAGGGCCTTCCCGCGCGCGGCCGGCCAAACGGGCCACCGCGAAGGGGCGAGCGCCGGAGCGTCGCAGCCCTGAATGCCGGAGGAGCGAAAACGTAACCTTATCCGGTCGCCGCAAGTGCCCGGCGGCTAAAATCCAGCGACCGGCGCTTGAAACGACCACGCGCCCGCGCCTTACCTTTGCGCCAGCACTTATCCAGAAGGACCGAGGGAACAGGCCCCACGACGTCCTGGCAACCGATGGAAGAGTCGGTGCCAAATCCTGGTCGCGGCGCTTTTTAGCGCCCGGCTCAGATGAGTGACTGCTTCGCCGCGAACCCGCGCCGCTTCCAGCGGCGTACTTCCGCGCCCGGCGGTTCCCTTCTGGAAAAGGCTGTAACGGAACGCTTCGGCGTTCGCCTTTTCAGAGAACCTATGCCTTCGTCCGCCACCGCCGAGTTAGCCGCCCCCACTAGTCACGCGTCACTCGTCACTCGTCACTCCAACCACGTCCGCCCCGACGCCACGACCCGCCTCCAGCAACTGCTGCGCGAGCGGGTGCTGGTACTGGACGGCGCGATGGGCACGATGATTCAGCGGCACCCGCTGGAAGAAGCCGACTTCCGGGGCACCCGCTTCGCTGATCACCCCTCGCCGCTGCGCGGCAACAACGACCTGCTGACGCTGACGCGGCCCGATATCATCCAGGATATCTACCGGCAGTACCTGGAAGCGGGCGCCGACATCATCGAAACCAACACCTTCAGCTCGACCACCGTCGCGCAGGCCGATTACGGCCTGTCGCACCTGGCATATGAGCTGAATTTCGAGGCCGCCCGGCAGGCGCGTACGGAATGCGACGCCGTGGAAAACACCACCCCCCCCCCCCCCCCCCCCCCCCCCCCCCCCCCCCCCCAAACACCCCGGGCGGGGCCGGCCCGGGGGGCCCCCCCCCCCCCCCCCCCCCCCGAGACCCCC
>JANPLI010000008.1:0-13365 GCA_031426455.1 Hymenobacteraceae bacterium
GGATGTCAGTTTCGTAACGGGCAGCGGCTTCGACGCCACCGTGCAAAGCATCGTGGTGCAGGCTGATGGCAAGGTGCTGGTGGTGGGCGATTTTTCCTCTTATCGGGGAGTAATGGCCCGCCGCCTCGCTCGTCTGAATACCGACGGCAGCCCCGATGCAGGCTTCGTCACCGGCTCGGGCTTCAACGGGGTCAGCCCCCGCATTGCGCTGCAAGCCGATGGCAAACTGATTGTGGGCGGTAGCTTCACCACCTACAACGGGGCCGCGCAGAAGGGCCTGATACGCCTAAACCCGGACGGCACCCCCGATGCCTCTTTTGTTATCGGCACCGGTTTCACGGGGGCGGTGAACAGCGTGGCGGTGCAGGCCGACGGCAAAGTGCTGGTGGGCGGCGACTTCTCGGCCTACAACGGCAGCACTGGCCTGGGCCGCCTGCTGCGCCTCACTTCCAATGGCAGCCTGGATGCTACCCTGGTTACGGGTACTGGCTTCAACGGCATTGTGCGGAGCCTGACCATTCAGCCCGACGGAAAGGTGCTGACGGGCGGCGACTTCACGGCCTACAACGGCAGCACTAGCCTGGGTCGCCTGCTGCGCCTCAACTCCAATGGCAGCCTTGATGCCAGCTTCGCCACGGGCAACGGCTTCGACAATGCCGTGTACGCGGCGGTGTTGCAGGCCGATGGCAAAGTGCTGGCGGGCGGCTTCTTCACCGCCTACAACGGCAGCACCAACCAGAACCGGCTGGTGCGCCTGACCGCTACCGGTGCCCTCGACAACACAACCACGCCGGTAAGCGGGGCAACGTTCACGTTCTCGCCCGGCAACACCACCACCAACCCGCTGGTGACGAGCACGGCGGGCAGCTACACGGCGGTGGCCAGCCTGAACGGCGAAACCTCCCTTGCCTCCAACAGCATCACGCTCACGGCCTGCCCGGCCCCGACCATCACCAGCTTCACGCCCACCAGCGGCAGCACGAACACGGTGGTGACCGTGACGGGCACTAACCTGCTGTATGCCTCGGCGGTGAAAGTGAATGGGGTGAATATGCCCACCTACACCGTCAATTCGGCCACCAGCATCAGCTTCACGCTGGCAGCGGGCGCTACCACCGGGGCCGTGACTGCGACCACGGCGGGCGGCACGGCCACGGGCGGCACCTTCACGGTTGACCCTGCGGCCATTACCAGCATCTCGCCCACCAGCGGCGGCACGGGCACGGTGGTCACCATCACCGGCACCAACCTGCTGGGGGCCACCGCCGTGAGCGTTAATGGGGTGAATATGCCCACGTTCACCGTCAACTCGGCTACCAGCATCACCTTCACGGTGAGCTCGGCCGCTACCACCGGCCCGGTGCGCGTGACTATGCCCGGCGGCGGCATCATCACGGGCGACACCTTCACCGTGGACCCCGTGACCATCACCAGTTTCACGCCCACCAGCGGCGGGCCGGGGACGGTGGTCACCATCACCGGCACCAACCTGCTGGGGACCTCCGTCGTGCGGGTCAATGGGGTGCTGATGGGTTCTACCACCACCCCTACCAACGTCATTTCGGCCACCACCGTCACCTTCACGGTGGCCGCGACCGCTACCACCGGCCAGGTGAGCTTGACCAAGCCCACTGGTACGGTCACGGGCGGCACCTTTACGGTGATACCCGTCACCGTTAGCGGCTTCTCGCCGGCCAGTGGGCCGGCGGGCACCCTGGTTACCATCACCGGGACGAGCCTGAGCGGGATACGGGGCGTACGCTTTGGTACGGGCGGGCTGGCCCCGTTCGCGGCGCAGTCGGCCACGAGCCTGACGGTGCGCGTGCCGACCGACGCGGCCACGGGCGTGCTGACGCTCACCTCCAGCCTCAACGCCGTGTTCACCAGCACCAGCTCCTTTACGTTCACGCCGCGGCCGGCCGACCTGGTCGCTACCCTCAGCCCGGCCGGGCCGCTGGGCGGGTGCGCGCCGCACACCCTCACGGCCAGCGCCGTTAGCCCGGCGTTTGTGACCGGCACGGGGATGGACGGCACCAGCGTGGCGGCCGTTGTGGAGCAACCCGACGGCAAACTGGTCGTGGGCGGCCAGTTTCTCAACTACCAGGGCGTACCGGCGGGTCGCATCATTCGCCTCAACCCCGATGGCAGCCGCGACGGCAGCTTTGCCATCGGCACCGGCTTTAACCTGGGGGTGAGCGCGCTGGCCCTGCAGGCCGATGGTAAGGTGGTGGTAGTCGGCAACTTCACGGCCTACAACGGCACTGCGGTGAACCGGATTGCCCGCCTCAACTCCGACGGCAGCCTCGACGCGACGTTTGCCGTCGGGGCCGGCTTCGACGTAGCGGTGAGTTGTCTGGTGGTGATGACCGACGGCAAGGTGGTCGTGGGCGGCAACTTCACGACTTACGACGGCACGTCGGCGAACCGCATCATCCGCCTCAACCCCGATGGTAGCCGCGACGCCAGCTTTGCCATCGGTATCGGCTTTCCCGCTTCAGTGACCGCGCTGGCCCTGCAAGCCGATGGCAAGGTGCTGGTGGGCGGCAACTTCACTGCCTACAATAATGGTGGGGGCGCTTCCCGCATTGTCCGCCTCCTCGACAACGGCCGAAGCGACGTCACGTTCGCAACCAATACCGGCACGGGCTTCAGCAATCAGGTGAATAGCCTGACCGTGCAGGCCGATGGCAGGATACTGGCGGGCGGCAGCTTCACTAACTACAATACCGTGGCGGCCCCGTACATTGCCCGGCTCACCGCCAACGGCAGCCGCGATGGCACCTTCGTCACCGGCACGGGCTTTAACAATGTCGTGAACACCATCGTGGTGCAGCCCGGTGGCAACGTACTGGTGGGGGGCCTCTTCACTTCCTACAACGGCACCACGGGCCAGAACCGGATTGTCCGGCTCAACTCACTCGGTGCCCGCGACGCTAGCTTCAACATCGGCACCGGCTTCGACATTGGCGGCGCGCGGTGCATCACGGTGCAGTCGGATGGCAGCGTGCTGGTGGGCGGCGGCTTCACCCAGTACAACGGGGCTGCAGCCGGCCACCTCATCCGCCTCAACCCCGATGGCACCCCCAACAACGCGTCGACCCCGGTGAGCGGGGCCACGTTCACGTTCTCGCCGGGCAACACGACGACCAACCCGCTCGTGACCAGCACGGCGGGGAACTACACGGCAGTGGCCAGCCTCAACGGGGCGGTTTCGGCGCCGTCGAATGCCGTCACGATCACGCCTTGCCCCCCGACGATCACCGGCTTCACGCCGGCCGACGGGCCGGTGGGTACGGTGGTGACGCTGACCGGCACCGACCTGAGCACCGCCACGGCGGTAAGCGTGAACGGCACGGCCGGCACCCTTACGGGCACGCCCACCGCCACCAGCCTCACCTTCACGGTGGGCGCGGGCAGCACCACGGGACCGGTCAGCGTGACGACGGCCGGCGGCACCGCCACCAGTACCGGCAGCTTTACCGTCATCACGAACCAGGCGCCCACGGCGCTCGTGCTGAGCAACGCGACCATCGCGGAAAACACGGGCGCCGACGCGGTGGTGGGCGATCTCACCACCACCGACCCCGACGCGGGCAACACGTTCACCTACGCGCTGGTGAGCGGCGGCGGCTCGACCGATAACGGGCTGGTCAATATCAGCGGCACCCAGGTGCGCATCACCGCCTCGCCCGACTACGAGACGCAGGCCAGCTACGCCATCCGCGTGCGCGCTACCGACCAGGACGGCCTGTTCACGGAGCAGACGTTCACCATCAGCGTCACCAACGTCAACGAGGCGGCCACGAGCCTGACGCTCTCCAACGGCAGCATCGCCGAGAACGTCGGGCCGAATGCCCTGGTGGGCACTTTCAGCAACAACGACCCCGACGCGGGCGACACCTTCCGGTATATGCTGGTAAACGGCCCGGGCGCGGGCGACGGCGGCTACTTTACCATCGTGGGCAACGAACTGCACCTGAACGCCCCGGCCGACTACGAGACGAAGGCCACGTACGAGATCGCCGTCTTCGTCGGCGACCAGAACAATCAGGGCCGCGCCGAGCGGTTCGTCATCAGCGTCACCGACGTGCTCGAAACGCCCGCCAACGACGCGCCTTCGGACATCTTCCTGAGCAACGCCGACGTGGCCGAAAACGGCGCCAACGCCCCAGTCGGTCTGCTGACCACTGCTGATGGCGACGTGGCCGACCAGCACACTTACACGCTGGTGAGCGGCGCGGGCAGCACCGGCAACGCCGCCTTCCAGATCGTGGGCGACGAACTGCACACCGTGGCAGCCCTCGACTTTGAGGCGCAGCCCAGCTATTCCGTCCGCATCCGCACCACCGACAACGGCGCGGGCAATCTCTTCTTCGAGAAAGCCTTCACCATCAGCGTGACGGACGTGGCCGAGCCGCTCACCGTCAGCACCACCGCCAACGTGCCGGCCGGGCGCTACTCGACCCTGACCGTGACGGGCACCGGCACGGCCACCCTCACGGGCGCCGTCAGCGTGACCGACGCAGTACTGATCCAGGCTGGTGGGCGGCTGAATACCAACTGCCAACCCTTGATCGGGCCGGGCACCTTCACGTTGGAAGCCGGCGCCACGCTCAGCATCTGCGATGCGGCGGGCATCAGCTTGAGCGGCCCCACCGGCGCCGTGCAGGTCACTGGCGACCGTGTATTTGCTTCGGATGCTACCTACGTGTACGACGGCACCCAGGCGCAGGTCACCGGCACGGGCCTGCCCGCCACGGTGCGCGAGCTGGAAACGGCCAACGCGGCCGGCGTCGATTTGAGCCAGGGCGTGGCGGTTACGACGGTCCTGCGCCTGACCAGCGGCACGCTGACCACTAGCGGGCTGCTGGCGCTGCTTTCCACGGCCACCCGCACGGCTTACGCCATCCACAACGGCGGCCTGACCAGCGGCAACGTCACGGTGCAGCGCTACGTGGGCGGGCCGCTGACGGCGGGCTATCGCCACCTCAGCAGCCCCGTGCAAGCCACCACCGTAGCTGACCTGACCACCGCCGGCTTCACGCCCGTGGTGAACCCGGCCTACAACAACCTGCCCTACGTGGCGCCGCCGGCGGCGTCGTTCCCGAACATTTTCGGCTTCGACGAAGCGCGCGGTGGTACTACCCCAGCCTACGCGGGCTTCAGCACCGGCTACTACTCGCCCGCCACTACCGGCGTCGAGTTGACCAGTGGCCGCGGCTGGAGCGTGTTTATGCCCGGCGGTGAAACGCCGGACTTCGTCGGCGCGCTCACCACCGGCGATGTGCCGATGGTCCTCTCCGTGACGGGCGCCAATACCAGCCCCAACCAGCAGAAAGCGGGCTGGCACATTTTGGGCAACCCCTACGCCCAGCCCATCGACTGGGACCTGGCCACGGTGCCGGAAGGAATGAGCAGCTCGATCTCCGTCTTCCGCACCAGCGGCGGCAACAACGGGATTTACCTGACCCGCGCCAACGGGTTGGGCACCCTGCCCAACGGCGAGTTGCCGCTGGGCCAGGCCTTCTTCGCGCGCGCTACGGTGGACAACACGGTGTTCACCTTCACCAACGCCCTGCGCGTGGAAGCCAACCCCGCGACCGTGGCCCGGCCGGTGGCCAATGCCCGCCCGGTGGTGCGCCTGACGCTGCAAGCCACCACGCCTGATGCGGTGGCCGACGAAACCCTGATTTACGCTGAAGCCGGCGCCACCCCGGGCGAGGACGCGCGCTACGACGGTCTGCGCCCCGGCCGCAACACCGGCGCCGTACCCACGCTGGCCAGCCTGATCGAGGGTCAGGAAGCGGCAGTTAACGGTCTGCCGTTGGAGGTGCTGACGAACGGCACCATGACTGTGGAGCTGACGGCCGCGCTGCCCACGGTCGGCACCTACACCCTGGCCGTAGGGGAACTGGCGAACTTTGGGACGGCCACCGTCGAACTTCTCGACCGGCTGACCAACAGCCGCTACGACCTGCGCACCCAGCCCACCGTGACCCTGACGGCCACCCAGGCCAACACCGTGCAGGCCGGCCGCTGGGCCGTGGTCTTCAACGGCCAACGCGTGTTGGGCACCTCGCACCTCGCACCTCGCACCTCGCACCTCACGCTCTTCCCCAACCCAGCTTCGGGCGGGGCTTCGGTGCGGCTCACGGGCGCTTTGGTAGGCAGCTCCGTGACCGTATTCGACGCCACCGGCCGGGCCGTGGTCTGGGTGCTGGCCGACGCGGCGGGCACGGCCACGGTGCCCACCAAGGGCCTCGCGGCGGGCGTGTACGTGCTGAAAGCGGGCGTGCAAACCACCCGCCTGGTGGTGGAATAAGCGGCGGGCCGAACCCTGCCGGCTGCCCTGGCGCCTAAACCTGAAAACCCCGGCCGAATGCTGCGCGCATTCGGCCGGGGTTTTGGCTTGCGGCCCAACGGCGGTCAGCCGCCGCTGATCAGTAGGTTTTTTAGCTGCTCCTGGGCGTTGCGGCCGTTCTCGAAGCGTTCGGCGCCGCAGTACACCCACTCGTCGTCGAAGGCCGTGATGAAGCGCTTGTTGAGGTAGGTGCTGCGGTCGATACGCAGAAATTGCGCCCGCAACGCCGGCGGCACCAGCGTATCGAGCACCCCCGTGAGCGACCCGCGCAGCGGATACGCCAGGCGCGGCGCGGCCGTGCGCAGCGTGACGTAGTTCTTGCCCGCTTCGAGGCAGAGTACATCGTTCCAAAAGACGCGCTGGGTGTGCAGGCCCACTTTTACGAAAAAATACGTCGGCGTTTCGGGCGGTTCCGAGGAGGGGAGCGGCGCGGGCTGCTGGGTAGCAAACCGCTCGATGGCCGTCTGGAGGGCGGCAAACAGCGTGACGTTGTTGACGGGCTTGATGAGGTAGCCGCTGGGCTGCTGGCGGGTGGCCCGCCGGATGGTGTCGAGGTCGTTGTAGGCCGTCAGGAAGAGGAAGGGCCGGCCCAGCGCGCGCAGCTCGGCAGCGAGGGCCACGCCGTCGTCGGCGGGATCGGGGCTGCCGAGGTTGAGGTCGAGCAGCACCAGGTCGGTGGGGTGGGTGCGGAAAGCGGCCTGCGCTTCGGCGTACGTGTAGCAGGTGGCGGCCACGGCGTAGCCAAGGTCTTCGAGGGCGTAGCGCAGGTTTTCGGCGATGAGGGACTCATCTTCGACAACCAGCACGCTGATTTTAGGCGCGGGTTCCATTCGGAATACAAAGCTCGTAGTGGTAGGACTGCCCCGGCGGCGTGGTGAGCGTAGCGCCGAGCTGGCGCCGGAGCAGGCCGATGATCTGGGTGCCGAGGCCCGGCGCGCGCGCGGCGGTGGTGGCCGTAGCGGGGGCGCCGTTGTCGTAGTAAGTCAGGCACACCTCCGTCGGCTGCCGTTGCACCCGGACGTTGATTTCGAGCGGCCCGGCGGCGGGCGTGGCGTACTTGATCGAGTTCGTCACCCACTCGTTCAGAATCAGCGACAGCGGCAGGTACGCGCGTTCGGGCAGGTGCAGCACGTCGGTTTGCAGGTGCGTGACCACCTGCTTGTCGTTGGCCAGGCACGCCACGACCCCCGAAATCAGCCCCCGCAGGTACGGCGCCAGGTCGAGGCCGTGGACGTCGGTGAGCAGCTGGTTGTGCAGCGTGGCAATGCTTTCCACCCGTAGGCGGGCGGTCTGGAGGTAGGCGATGACCTCCTCGTTGTCGGTCTGGCGCTCCTGCATTTGAAGCAGGCTGAAGATCATATGCAGGTTGTTCTTGACGCGGTGCTGGATCTCCTTGTTGAGTACTTCGACCTGCGCTACCTTCTGGTCGAGGGCCGCGTTGGTGTGGGTGAGCTGGGTAGCCTGCGCCCGCACGCGGCGGTTCTGGCGGTAGAAGTAGAACGCCAGCGCGGCCAGCCCCAGGAGCCCAATCAGCAGCCCGCCCACCGTCGCCAGCCGGCGGCGGTGCGCCTGCGCTTCCTGGGCGCGGCGGCTGGCTTCGGCGCGGTTCGCGGACGCCACCAGCGCCTGCCGCAGATAGCGCACCTCGGTGTGGTCGCCGAGGCTGTCGGAGTAGAGCCGATGGGCATTCAGGCACGCGTAGGCCAGCGGGTACTGGCCGACGGCGGCGTAGAGGGTGCCCAGCGAGCGGCTGTAATACGCGCGGTCGAAGAGGTTGGTGGCGCGCTGGTAGGCGGTGGCCAGCGAGTCGAGGTACGCCGAGGCGGGGCGGTGGTGGTAGAGTATGTCGAGGCGGGCGCGCACCAGGTAGTAGTGCGTGAGGTGGTCGTAGGAGGCGGGGTCGTTGCGAATCCAGGCCCGCTGCGTCAGGTGGCGCAGCACCGAATCGGCCAGGGCGTAAGCCCCTACTTCGGTGCAGCTCCAGGCCAGTTCCGTGGTGGTGGGCACCTGCTGCCGCACCGCCACCGGCTGGGTGCGCAGCTCGCGGTAGAGGGTGCGGGCGGCCCGCACGGTGCCGGGTGGGTCGGGCACTTTGTCGTAGGCGTGGACCAGCAGGTAGCGGGCGTAGTAGTAGCGCAACCGGGCGGCGGGCACCCGCCCAAACAGCGCCACGGCGCGCTGCATCGTGCCGATGGTGCGGACGGGATCCTTGTTCCAGGCATCGTATACGCGGCCCTTCGCGAAGACGGCCTCCGCCAGCAGCAGCGTGTCGTGGGTGTACTCGACGAGGGCGTAGGCCCGATCGAAGTACTTCAGGCTGGTGCTGATCGACTCGTAACTCTGGCGCTGGGCGTACGCCGAATCGCCGGCGGCCAGCAGCCGGTTAAACGCCGCGCGCGGCTCCGTTTCGGCGGCGGGCGCCCCGCCAGCCAGACGGATGCCCCCCCACGCGACGGCCAGCAGGCACAGGCAGCGGGTGAGGAAACGCGGCAATGGCATCAGCGGAAAAGGGGAGATGAAAAGTGCCGCCACCAGCCGGTGGCTTGACGGCCGCAAAACTACCGCCCCGTTTCCCCGGCGCGGGGGCGGCTCGACCTCAAATCAGGCGGGGTTCAGCCTCAAAGCGGCCGCCCCCTGCTATTGGCCGCCACGGGCGGGGCGTATGCCCCTGGGGTAGGGCGCGGCCCTGGGCCGAGCGGGGGCGAGCGCCCGTTGCAGCCACGGTACAGGCCGGTAGAAGTGGGGGCGGAGCGGCGGGTGGAGGCTTCGACCTCAGAAAGCTCGGCCTCAGCCTCATTTTTTTGCAGGGGGGTGGGGTGAGCAGGGACTTTTGGGCCTCGGTAGCGCCCCTGCCGGTTGCGGAAGGTCCGCACCGGGCGCCGTCGAGGCTTTCATTTCCCCTCCCCCGTATGCATTCGTTTACTGCTTCCCGCCTTGCCGGGAGCGTGCGGCCCGATTGGCGGCGCCTGATTAGGCTGGCCGCGCTGAGCGTGCTGCTCGCTTCTCCGATGGCGGTTACCGCCCAAACCTATTCGCCCCTGACCGTCGCGTCCGGCTACAACGCCGACGTGGTGGCCGAAGGCACCGGCTCGGTTTCCTCCAAAACCAACAACGACTTCGACGGCGGCGGCGGCGGCAACGACTACGTGTTGATGGCTGCGGACTACAACAACGGCGCCGGCTCGACCACCACGCGGGGGCTGCCCACCAACGGCACCATCAATAGCAGCATCAGCGGGCTGAGCTATCAGCTGGCTGCTTACACCGGCAACAATAGCGTGCGGATGAGCGCAGCGGCCAGCTACAGCGTGTCGATTACGCCCAATGCGGCAGCCGGTGCCAGCGCCGTGTACCTGCTGGCGTCCTCGGGCGGTAGCGCGACGACGGCCAACGTACAGGTCAGTTTCACCGACAACACCAGCCAGACTTTCACCGGCTTGAGCATCAGCGACTGGTACAACGGCACGGGCGCCGCCATCACGGGGCTGGGACGCGCGCGGCGGAGCGACAACAGCATCGACAACGATGCCAACAACCCGCGCCTCTACGACGTAACCCTGTCGCTGAGCGGCGGCAACGTGGGCAAGGTGGTGTCGGGGATGACGATTACCAAAATCGGCACGGGCGGCGTGCTCAACGTAATGGCCGCGTCGGTGCGGGTGGTCCTCACCCCCCTCGCCCTGACCAGCACCAGCCCGGCCCGCAACGCCGTGGCGGCTTCGCGCACGGCCAACCTGGCGCTGGACTTCAACCAGGCCCTGAACCCGGCCACGGCCGGCAACGTGCGCGTGTTCAGCAGCCAGCGCGGCGGGCAGTTGGTGCGCGGCGGCAACGCCACGGCCAGCGGCAGCACCCTGACGGTGGACCCGGCCAATGACTTGCGGCCGGGCGAAACGGTGCAAGTAACCGTGCCCGCCACGGTGACGAGCACCGGCGGCACGGCCGCCACGAAGCAGGTGTACCAGTTTACGGCGGCCGCAGCCGCCGCGACGGCCACCTTCAGCACTGCGCAAACTGTGGCTACGAACCCCGGCTTTCCGGAGCAACACGTGCTGGCCGACCTCAACGGCGACGGTGCCCTCGACCTGCTGGTGCCCCGCCAGAATGGCACCGTGGCCCTGCACCTCAACAACGGCACGGCCACCTTCGGGGCGGCCACAGTGCTGACGGTCGGCGGCACGAGCAGCGCCGTCGCCATCGCCACCGCCGACCTCAACGGCGACGGCGCCCTGGACCTGCTGGTGAGCGGGGGCAGCGGCGAAGCCACGGTGCGGGTATTCTTCAACAACGGCACCGGCACCCTGACCGCCCCGCCTAGCAACTGCGTAGTGGCCGTAGGCAATAGCCCGCAGCAGGTGAGCACCGGCGACGTGGACGGCGACGGCGACCTCGACCTGCTGACCACGAACTTTGCGAGCAACTCGGTGAGTGTGCGCTTCAACAACGGCAGCGGCGTGTTCGCCGCCCCGGCCGTGGCCGCCGACGGTGAAATCAACCTCGGCTCGGTCATCCGCTCGCGGGTGGGCGACGTGGACAACGACGGCGACCTCGACTTGGTGGTCGCCCGGCACACCACGGCCCCTTTTGGCGCCAACGTGTGCCTCAACGACGGCAGCGGCAAGTTCGCGGCCCCGGCCACCAACCCCACGCTGCCCACGAGCGCCGGGCTAATCGACCTGGATATGGGCGACGTGAACGGCGATGGCCGCCTCGACGTGCTGCTGGTCAAGGGCGCCAACACCGGCGACCTGTTTCTGAACGGGGCTGCCGGCTTCGCCGCCACGCCCACCCCAGTTGATTTCGGGGCCAACACGCTCAGCGTCCTGCTGGCCGACCTGAACGGCGACGGCGCGCTCGACGCCGTGGGCAGCAGCGGGCGAATCCTGCTCGGCACCGGCAGCGGCACCTTCTCGGCCCCGGCCACCAGCCCCACCACGGGCGCGCCGTTCTCAGCCCGTCTGGCCGCCGGCGACCTGAACGGCGATGGCAAGCTGGACCTGGTGGCAGGCACCAACTCTAGGGACGCGGCCCGCTATGTACAGCTCAACGACCAGCCCACGCTGACGAGCCTCAACCCCACGAGTGGGTCGGTGGGCGCGCCCGTGACCCTCACGGGCACCAACTTCACGGCCGGCAGCACGGTGAGCTTCAATGGCACGGCGGCCACCGGCGTGACGTTCGTTTCGGCCACCAGCCTGACCGCCACCGTGCCCACGGGCGCCACCACCGGCAACGTCACCATCACCACCCCCGGCGGCACCAGCAACGGGGTGGCCTTCACGGTAACGGCAACGCCGTTCCTTGTCACGGCGCTGAACCCGGCTCGCAACGCCGTGGCGGCTTCGCGCACGGCCAACCTGGCGCTGGACTTCAACCAGACCCTGAACCCTGCCACGGCCGGCAACGTGCGCGTGTTCAGCAGCCAGCGCGGCGGGCAGCTCGTGCGCAATGGCAACGCCACGGCCAGCGGCAGCACCCTCACCGTGGACCCCGCCAATGATTTGCGGCCCGGCGAAATAGTATCCGTAACGGTGCCGGCCACGGTGAGCAGCAGCACGGGCGGGCTGGCGCCCAAACAGGTGTACCAGTTCACGGTAGCGGCCGGCGTGGGGCCGGGCACGTTCCCGGTGACGACATCGCTGGCCACCGGCGAAGCGCTGAAAGTGGTGCCCGCCGATGTGAACAACGACGGCTTACTGGACCTCATGACCACCGGTACCACCATCACCATTCACCTCAACAATGGCAACGGGGGCTACACCACCGCGCAAACGCTAACCCCGCCGCGCTTCATCGGCTCTGCCCTCGCGCTGGATGTGGACAACGACGGCGACCTGGATTTGGTAGGTAGCAGCCGCAATACCAGCACCATCTATTGGTGGAGTAACGACGGCACCGGCACCTACGGCGGCCTCGCCACGACAGTGGGCGGCGGTTTCAATGACTTGTTCCAAATAACGAGCGGCGACCTGGACGGCGACGGCGACGGTGACATCGTGGGCATTGACCGTAGCGGGCCGGCGCGCATATTCCTCAACGATGGCACGGGCAGCTTCGCGGCCGGTGCGACCCCCAGCGTGGGCGTGAACCCCCTCTCCGGGGTGGTGGCCGACGTGGACAACGACGGCGACCTGGACCTGGTAGTGGGCGAATACTTCTCCAGTGGCAACGTGCGGGTTGTGCGCAACAACGGTAATGCCACCTTTGCCGCCGCTGCCAACGTGCTGGCCGGCACGAACCACTACGCGGTGTGGACCACCGACGTAAACGGCGATGGCAACGTGGACATTATCACGGCGAATAATAATGCGTCGGGCACGGTCAACGTGTGCCTGGGCACGGGCACGGGCACCTTCGGAACCCCCAGCGTCGTGTCGGTGGTGAGCAGCCCCACAAGCGTCGGCACGGCCGACGTGGACGGCGACGGCGACCAGGACCTCGTGGCCAGCATCGGAAACCAGCTTAGCATCCGGCTCAACGATGGCAGCGGCAGCTTCAGTGGCACCGGCAACTTTTCGATCCCCAATAGCAACGGGTTTGTATTCGCCGACATTGACGCGGATAATGACCTCGATTTGTTGCTGCCAGCTAATAGCCAAGTACGCATCCTGCGCAACCAAGTAGCTCCGCCGGCCCTCACCAGCCTGAACCCCACCAGCGGCCCGGCAGGCACCAGCGTAACCATCACCGGCACCAACCTGGGCAGCGCCACCGGCCTGAGCTTCAACGGCACGGCGGCCACCATTGGTACCAACACGGCCACCACCATCACGGTGAACGTGCCCGCCAGCGCTATCAGCGGCCCCGTAACCGTGACCACGGCCGGCGGCACCTCGAACGGGGTGGCGTTTACGGTCGTCATCCCCAACGCCGCGCCCACGGCCCTGGGCCTCTCGCCGCAGAGCGTGGCCGAAAACACGGCTGGCGGCACGGCCATCGGCACCTTCTCCACCACTGACCCCGACGCGGGCGATACCCACACCTACACCCTGGTGCCCGGCACG
>JANPLI010000009.1:0-2819 GCA_031426455.1 Hymenobacteraceae bacterium
GGTGAAGGCGGCGAGCGCGGTGGCTCGGGTGGTGGCCAAGGCGGCTACCGGGGCGGGCGTTAAGCGTCGCCCCCAGCAACCAGCTCAAAACACGAACGCCGCGGCGCTTTTCAGCGACGCGGCGGTCGGGTTTTGGGAGCAGTTCAAAAGATTCAGACCAGCATCCGCATCGGCTCTTCGAGCAGCGCCTTGACGGTTTGCAGGAAAGCGGCGCCGGTGGCGCCGTCCACCACGCGGTGATCGCAGCTCAGGGTCACTTTCATCACGTGGCCGACGGCTAGTTGGCCGTCTCGTACGACGGCCGTCTGCTTGATGCCCCCCACGGCCAGAATGCAGGCATCGGGCGGGTTGATGATGGCGGTGAACTCGTCGATGCCGAACATCCCCAGGTTCGAGATGGTGAAGGTGTTGCCTTCCCACTCGGCGGGCTGGAGCTTCTTGTTCTTGGCTTTATCGGCCAGCTCTTTGACTTCCCGGGCAATCTGCGACAGCCCTTTCTGATCTGCATTGCGAACCACGGGCACCAGCAGCCCGTCCGGCACCGCCACGGCCACGCCGATATTGATCACTTTGTTGAAGCGGATGCGGTCTTCGAGCCACGACGAATTGATGGCCGGGTGTTGCTTCAGGGCTACGGCGCAGGCCTTCAGCACCAGGTCGTTGAACGAGAGCTTGACCGGCGACAGCTCGTTGAGTTTCACCCGCGCGGCCATTGCGTTGTCCATCCCAATTTCCATCGTCAGGTAGAAATGCGGGGCCGTGAACTTGCTTTCGGCCAGGCGCTTGGCGATCACCTTCCGCATCTGCGAGACGGGCACGTCGTCGTAATCAGCAGCACTGGCGGCAGGTGCGGCGACGGGCGCTTTGGCAGCAACGGCGGCCGCAGGCGCTGGTACCGGTACCGCAATCTCTGCTGTCGCCCGGGGCTGATACCCTTCGATATCACGCGACACGATCCGGCCATTTTCGCCCGAACCTTTCACGGCGTTCAGGTCGATGCCCTTTTCTTCCGCCATCTTCCGGGCCAGCGGCGAGACGAAAAGCCGGCCGTTTGGGGGGGTGGAGTGCTGAGCCGGTGAAGGCGTGGCTGCGGGCTGCCCGGTCGCCTGCGCGGCGTTTTGCAGCTGCTGATCGGTTTTCGATTCCTCGACCTGCGATTCGCTCGCGGCGGGGGCTGCAGCGCCGCCGGAACCACCGTTCAGCAGCGCCTGCACGTCGGCCCCTTCTTCGCCGATAATGGCCAGAACGCCGTCCACGGCGACGGCTTCGCCGGCATTCGCACCGATGTAGAGGAGCGTTCCGTCGTCGTAGTTCTCCAGCTCCATCGTGGCCTTGTCGGTTTCGACTTCCGCCAGCACGTCGCCCGCCTTCACCTTATCGCCGACCTTCTTGAGCCACGTAGCGATGGTGCCTTCGGTCATCGTGTCGCTCATTTTCGGCATCCGTACCACGTTGGCTTTCTTGCCGTTGGCGGCCGGAGCAGTAGCGGCGGCGGGCTTAGGCGCTTCGGCAGCAGGCGGTGCCGAAGCAGCGGGTGCGGGTTTGGGAACGTCGGCAACGGGCGCCGTGCCACCACCGGAAGAACCGTTCAGGAGCGCCTGAAAGTCTTCCCCAGCCTTACCGATCACGGCCAGGACGCCGTCTACGGCCACGGCCTCGCCGGATTTGGGGCCGATGTAGAGGAGCGTCCCGTCGGTATAGTTTTCCAGTTCCATCGTGGCTTTGTCGGTTTCGACTTCGGCCAGCACATCGCCCGACTTCACCGCGTCGCCTACCTGCTTGAGCCAGGTGGCGATGGTGCCCTCGGTCATCGTGTCACTCATTTTCGGCATTCGGATGATCTCAGCCATCGTCGCGTCGCGTATCGGTCAGTTAGAAGAAAAATCAGAAAAAGCGGGGAATCAACCCCGCGGGGCCAAAAGTACGGCCGAAACCGCCGCGCCGCGCGCTGCGCCGGGCATTGGGCCGTTGGTCATTTTTTTTCGCTGGAAACGGCACCTGCGACCAGCCCACCGGCTCACCCCCAGTAACCGCATTGCTCGGTGGAATAGGCACAAAAAAAGCACTCCGCATAACGGAGTGCCTTTCTGAGCTATGAAAACAAACTTAGCTACCACCGAAACGTTCAGGCTTTCGCCTGAACCCCCCGTCAATAACTGGCATAAAGATAAGGGCCTAAGAAAGCCAGGTCCAAATTTTTTCGGCTTTTCCGAAAAAAAATCTTTTAAGCCCGTAGGACAATCCTGATTTACAGAACACTCGAAAGGGCACCAATACTCAGCGCAATGACGGCTGTATTGAACCCAAACGCCACGACGCCGTGCAGCAGGGCGGTGCGGCGCAGGCGGAAGCTGGTGATGGAAACGTCGGCGGTCTGGGCCGTCATTCCGATGATGAAGGAAAAATAGGCGAAGTCCAGGTAATCGGGCTGACGCAGGTCGCCGGGAAAAGCCAGGCCGTTGGGCTGCGTATGCGCGGCGTAGTAAAGATGCGCGTAACGAAGCGTGAAAACCGTATGCATCAGCACCCAGGCCAGCACCACCGCCGACAGCGCCAGCGCCGCCGCGCCCAGGTGGGCGCGTACGGTCATCGCGCGGCTCAGGCTCAACAACACCCCGACGGCCAGCAGCGAAATACCCGCCCCCACGACCACCAGCGCCAGGGCGGCCACGCGGCTGGGGTCTTCCCGCCGGGCCACGTGCTCGATCTGGGCGGGTTTGAGAGACAGAATAGGCAGCCACATCAGGCTCAGGGCCACGACGGCGAAACCGTTCCAGGAGGCAACCGCCCGCTGGGCCCACATCGCGGAGGTGGGCGTC
>JANPLI010000010.1:0-9473 GCA_031426455.1 Hymenobacteraceae bacterium
CCACGGTGCCCCGGAAACGTTCCGGGGCGCCGTGGCGCGGTTCATTGGTCAGGGTTTTCCTTTCAGGACCACCCAACGGAAGCTACTTCTCCCCTACTCCACGACCAGCCGCTGGGTGGCGGCACCGGTGCGGAGCAGGTAAATGGCAGCGGGCAGGCCCGTGAGATCCAGGGTGGCCGCGCCGGTGGCGTCGGTCAGGGTGCGGCGGACTTCGCGGCCCGTCAGGTCGAGCAACTGCACGGCCGTGGCGGGCGTGGCTGCCTGCACGTTTAGCGTGCCGTGCGCCGGGTTCGGCCACACGCTGAGGGCAGCGGCCGGGGCGGGAGCAGCCATCGTCAGGCCCAGTGGCCGGCCGGCGCTGGACGTGGCCTGCACCTGGAAGTTATCGATCCGCAGCGTGCCCACGCCGCTGGCGCCGCTGGCTGCCAACCGGAACGTGACGCTGGCCGCGCCGTTGAGCGCCGTCACGCCGGTCAGATCGAAGGTGAAGCCGCTAAACACGGTACCCACCGTGGCCGTGGTGGCTGTGGTGAAAGTGGTGCCGTTGGTGCTGTACGAGAGCGTCAGCGTGGGCGCGCCGGTGCTGGAGCGCTGCGCCTGCACGTAGAGCTTGTAACCGCTGTAGTTCGGCAGCGAACCGCCGCTCAGCGCGAACTGGAAGTGACGGGTGTTGGTGCCGCTCGAATTGGCCATCGCCAGGGCCGTGCCGGCCGTGGCGTTGGGGGTGAAAGCCGCCGCGTTGCTGGCCGTGCCGGTAAACGTAGTGAACGCTTCCGTGGACGAGGCCGTGGCCGTCACGCCCATAGCCGTGACCGGCGTCAGGGTGGCGTAGCTGCTGCCAGCGTTGAAGTCGTAGTTGGCCACCGTGCGGGTCACGGCCGAGACAGTCGTCACGGTGAAGCTGGTGGCCGAGGCAGCCGTCGTGGCGCCCGTCTTCAGCACCCGAATCAGGCCCGTGGTGGCGCCAGCCGGTACGGTGGTCGTGATGCTGGTGGCCGAAGCGACCGTGAAGCCGGCGCTCGTACCGTTGAACGTCACGCCGGTCGCGCCGGTGAAGTTGGTGCCGCTGATCGTCACGCTCGTGCCCACCGGGCCGGATGCGGGCGAGAACGACGTGATCGTCGGGTTCGTCACGGTGCCGGTGCTGATGGTCAAGTTGGCGTTCGAGATGTCGAAGAAGTAGTTGTCGGCCGCGGCCACCATCACGCGGGCCGTGGTGGTCGCCGTGTTTGGTAGCGTCACCGATGCCGTGCCCGAGTTCGCCAGCCCGCTGGCCAGGGTGGTGGGGAAGGTCAGCCCGCCGTCCGTGGAGAGCAGGATATTGACCGTGGCGCACGAGATCGGGGTGGCCGTGGTGCCAGCCACGTTCCAGGTCACGGTGGTGGCGGCGCCGCCGGTCAGGGTCACGGCCGTGTTGGGGGCCGTCACGGCGAAGGCTGCGCCGGTATTCACCGTAGTCAGGGTCAGGGTGCTGCTCTGGTTGATTCCCCCTACGATGCGGCCGAGGGCAGGGCTGAAGTGCTGGTCGCGGACGGTGAGCCGGAACTTGAGCGACCGAGCCACCGTGGGCAGCGCCTCGCCGTAGGCCACCGTGTTGTTGCGCAGCTCGTTGAGGCGCGGGAAATAGCGCACGGGCGAGACCGTCGGGCTCCAGGTCCGGAAGAGCGGCACCGTCGAGCCGGCCGTCTGGGTGGTGGTGGATTTCACCGGCGCGCCCTGGGCGCCGAGGTCCATCTCTTCCCAAACGTACGTCAGGGCGTCGCCGTCGGCATCAGTGGCGCTGCCGGTCAGCCGGAAGGGCGTGTTGGCCGGAATGCTCTTGTTGACGGGGGTACTGACCGTGGGCGGCGTGTTACCGCTGGCTGCCGACGTACCGCAGGGCGTGGAGAGGATGAAAGTGGTCATCTCCGAAAGGTTACCGCCGTGGAAGTAGGCGTCGGAGTTGGCCTGCAGGTCCTGGCTGGTACCGGTGCCGCCCGCGCCGGAGCCGTCGCAGATGCCGGCGTAGGCCATAATGGTCGAGCCGCTGCCTGGCTCCCAGGCGGTGGTCGCCTCACGGTTGCCGCCCGTGCAGGAGCCGGTCGAGCCGTTGAAGGGATGATTGCCGCCGAACTGGTGCCCCACCTCGTGGGCCACGTAGTCGATGTCGAAAGGATCGCCTACCGGGCTGGGCGAACCGGTCACGCCGCCGGCTTTCTGGCCGGCAAGGCACACCACGCCAAGGCCCGCAATGCCGCCGCCGCCGGTGCTGAAGACGTGGCCAATGTCGTAGTTGGCCGTGCCGATGACCTGATCCACCCGGATCTGGTTCTGGTCCAGCATCGCCAGACCATCATTATTGGAATATGGGTCGGTGCTGGCGTTGGTGAAGATCAGCAGGTTCGTGTTGGCCACCAGCACCAGCCGGACGCCCAGTTCCTTCTCGTAAACGCCCGTTACGCGGTTGATGCTCGTCGTCATCGCCGAGAGGGCCGACGTCGTGGTGCCGCCCGTAAACGCCGTGTACTCGCCGGTGGCGGCCAGCGCCAGCCGGTAGGTGCGCAGGGTGGTGCCAATGGCCGTTTGCACCCGTTGCGCCGTGCCAGCCGGCTGGGGCAGCGGGCCGGTGGTGCCCCGGTAGCCGCCGGCCGCATTGGTCAGCACCTGGCAGGCTTCCCGATGGCCGGACGCGGCGGCCGGGCGCAGGTCCTCCCGCCAGTAGCTGATCAGGCCACGCGCGGGCACGGCGGCATCCACGGGGTCGAGGTAGAACGTACCGCCGGGCTTGCGGCTCAGCACCTGGGCGTGGAAGCCGCGCGGCGTAAGGTCGGCGCGCAGCGTGGCGGTGGGGTCGTCGAGGCCGATGCCCGCGTAGGTTTTGATGCCGGGAAACTGCGCCGCCAGGGCGGGTTCCATAATCGGCGCTTCCACGAGGCGGAAGCGCGCCGTGCCGCCGTCGGGCGTGGGCAACGCGAAGACGAGGCCCGCCGTGGCGGTGCCTTCCAGCGGGGCCGCGGCCAGGGTGGCGGTCAGCGCAGCCAGGTCCGGCGCTACGGCGCGGTAGGCGGTCAGCCGGCCGGCCCACACCGAAGCGGGAACGGCCGCGCGGGCGGCGGGGGCTTCGTGCCAGAGGCTGGGCGAGGTGCCGGGGCGGGCATTCTGGGCGCGGCCGACACCCGGCACGGTGGCCAGGGTCGCAACCAACCCTAGCGAGGCCAGGGTAAGCGGGGTACGGTTCATTCGATGCGAATGGATGAAAATGATGAAAAACTGCCACCCGTCTTGCCATTATAGCAACCAAACGGGTAGTTTGGCTCATCAAAGCTAGGGGCAGACGCTGCTGTCCGGCCCGACGCATTTTCACTTCTGCTCCTCCAATCAGCCCAAAAAGGCACCCCGGTACACGCCAAGACGGTTTTAGGCGGTATGTTATGTTTTCCGCACAGGCCGACCCTGGCTCCTGCCAGAAGGCCCGAGGTTATTAGGCAGCCAATCAGGCGCTAAAAAAAACCTCCACGGATGCAACGGCATCCGTGGAGGCGGGAGGTGTTCAGCGGCCGCGCGGTGGCCGTGATGCACGGTAGCAGCAAGCTGTCCATCACCAGCGGGCGCCGCGAGGCTACCTTTTGAAGCAGCCCTTATGCGCCCTCACCGCCCCGCTTCCCACACGTTATCCTTTGCGTTCACGTCGGGGGTGTAGAACGAGCCGAGCTTAATCGATTTGATGCCCAGCATCCGGGTAGGAATGGGCACGTCCACGGCCGTGGCGCCGTCGGCCCACACCGCGGCAGTACGGTGGACGGTGCGGGTCCCGCCGTCGGCATAGGTGATGGTGAGGTCGATAGGAACCGGCTTGGCGCCGTGGGCTTCGACGCGCACGGTGCCATCCTGGCCACCAACGCCCAGCGTGACAGTGGCGATGGCCAGGTCAGGCACCCCGCCTTCGTAGAACCAGCGGCGCCAGTACCAATTCAGGTTCTGGCCGGCCCCGGCGTTCATTGCCGTGAAGAAGTCGAGCGGCAGCGGGTGCTTGCCGTGCCAGGTGCGGATGTAGTGGTGCAGCGCCTTCGTAAAACCTTCTTCGCCAAGCATATCTTTCAGGTAGAGGTAGGCGAAGGCGGGCTTAAAGTACGAGTTCAGCCCGACGGCCGGGCCGGTGCCGAGCTGGGTGGTGAGGGTCATCACGGGCAGGTCGAACTCGGCGCCGGCCAGCCGGGTGTAGGGCTGGATGCCGTAGTCGTCGGTCAGCTTCGGCTCGATGAGCGGCGAAATCAGCCACTCACCGATGGTGGCCCAGCCCTCGTCCATCCAGCCGTACTGGGTTTCGTTGATGCCCATATAAAACGGGAACATCGTGTGGAAGATCTCGTGGTCGGTGAGCGTGATGGCGTCGTCGCGGTTTTCCTCCGGGTTGTCGTTCACCATCATCGGGTACTCCATCTGGTCGAGGCCGTCGAACACGGTTTCGTGCGCGTACGGATAGGGCCACTTCGGAAAGGTGTAGCTCATCGCCTCCACGGTGCGGCGGGCGAAGCGGATGACCTCCTCGAAATCCTTATGCTTAGGGTCGTAGGCGGCATCGACGCGGGTCCGCCGACCGGTGGCGGGGTCCACGATGAGCGAGGTAGCCTGCCAGGTGTAGTGGTCAGAGGTGGCGAAGACGAAGTCGGTCACGTCGGTGGCCCGGAAACGCCAGGTATTAGTAGCGCTGGGGGCGGTCACCTCGCCGTTACGGCACTCGTCAGCCGAGGCTACGGTCACGTAGCCGTCCTTGGTTTCGGCCTCACGCAAGCGCTTGACCACCTTTTTGGTCAGCACGGCATCGGCATTGGTCAGGTCGCCGGTGGCCCAGACCACCACGTTGCGCGGCACGGTCACGGCCACGTCGAAGGTGCAGAAGTCGTGGTAAAACTCCGGCCCGCCGGTATAGGGCGTGCGGTTCCAGCCAGCCACATCGTCATAAACGGCGATGCGCGGGAAGAAATAGGCGATGAAGGCGGCGCCGGGCGCCACCTCGCCGGTACGCTGGTGGGAGCCTTGATTGAGGACGTACGAGTAAGCCAGTGACACCCGCACGGTGGTTTTCGACCCGATGGCGCGCGGCGCAGGCACGACGAGGTTCGTGTTGTCGGGCCGGAGCTTGGTCAGGTTCACGGCCGCGCCGCCGATGCTGAGGCGGTCGAGGGTCACGCCGTCGCCCACGTCGGTGGGGGCGAAGCGCCTATCGCGCGGGGCGCCCTTCTGGTAAAGGTTTGGGTAAAGCTTGAAGACCAGCGCCCTCAGCGAGTCGGGCGAGTTGTTCTGATAGTCGATCTCCACGGTGCCGCTCACGCGGCGGGTCGCAGGGTCGAACGCTACGGCAATGGTGTAGGCGGCAGTATTCTGCCAGTACTTCGGCCCCGGCTGACCGTCCAGGGCGCGGGTACCGGCGTCATACGCGGGCTGCAAATTGCGCGGAATCGGCAACGGGGCCGCAGCTGATGCTGGCAGACTGGTGGGCCCTTGGGCGCGGGCCAGCCCCAACGGCAACAAAGTGCCCGTCAGCAGCAGCGCGGGCCAGAGGGAAAAACAGTTCAGCAAGCAGTTGGCTTTCATTGGCTGGGTGGTGGGGTGGTGAAGGTTGGGCCTGGGCCTGGGGTGTTGGGCCTTGGGTTTTGGGGCTTGGGCTTTTGGCGGAACGGTTGCGGGGCGAAGCCCCTGGCTACACGCCCCTCCCATTCCTCATTCCTCATTCCTCATTCCTCATTCCACCCGCCCACGCGTCCATTTTCCGCTCCAGCACGGCGAGCGGCATCACGCCGTCGCGGAGCAGCTCGTCGTGGAAATCGGCGAGCTTGAATTTTGGCCCCAACTGCTGCTCGTAGCGGGCGCGCAGCTGCCGGATTTTGAGCGCGCCGGTCTTGTAGCTCAGCGCCTGACCGGGCACGGCGATGTAGCGTTCGATTTCGGCAGTGGCGCCTTCCAGCGAGATCGGCTCGTTGGCCATCGAGTACTGGATGGCCTGTTCGCGGGTCATCCGGCCGGTGTGGAGGGCCACATCGACCACCAGCCGGATGGCGCGGTGCATCTCGTCGCCGAGGGCGCCCATATACTGGTAGGGGTCGGTGTAAACGCCCAGCTCCTTGCCCAGGCTTTCGGTGTAGAGCGCCCAGCCCTCGCCCATCGCGCCGTACCAGGCGAAGCGCCGGAACTTCGGCAGGACCGTGTTTTCCTGTTGCAGCGAAATCTGGTAGTGGTGCCCCGGCAGGGCTTCGTGAAGGAAAGTCGATTCCATCCCGCTGGTCACGTTGAACTGCGTGGCGTCCACGATAGGAATGTAGTAAATACCTGGCCGCGAGCCATCGGCGGCGCCCTGGTTGTACTCGGCTGAGGCCGACGCCGCGCGGAATGCTTCGGTCTGGCGCACTTCGAAGGCCGTTTTCGGCGTCCGGCCGAACATCTTTTGCAGGTTCGGCTCGATGCGCGTCTGGATGGCGCGGGTGGCGGCCAGCACCTCTTCGGCCGTTTTGTAAGGGCGGAATTTCGGGTCGTTCCGCATCAGCTCGAAGAAGGCGTTCAGATCGCCTTTGAAACCGACGCTGGCCTTCGTCTTTTCCATTTCCTGCCGGATGCGGGCCACCTCGCGCAGGCCCGTCTGGCGGATCGAATCCGGCGCGGTGGCGGTCGTGGTCCAGAGCCGGACGAGGTAGCCGTAGTAGGCGGGGCCGTTGGGCAGGGCCCCGATGCTCACCGTAGTGCGCGCAGCGGGCAGGTATTCCTTCGCCAGAAAGTCGGCCAGGCGCCGGTAGGCGGGCACGAGGTCGGTCAGAATGGCCTGCTGATACGCGGTCGTCAGGCGCTTTTTATCGGCGGGCGCAAACGCGGCGGGCAGGCGCTTGATGGGGCCGTAGAACAGGCTCTGCGCGGCGTCAGCGACGATGATATCCTTCGCCCGGAGCTGCGGAATCATCTTCTCGACCAGCGGGCGGGGCAGCGTCTGGCCGCGCCGGATGCCGAGGCGGAAGTTGGCGATAGCCGAATCGGCCCAGGCCGGAAACCCGCGCACCCGGCCGAGCCAATTGTCATAGTCCTGCACGGTCTTGAACGGCTGATTGCCCTCCCCGGAGCCGAACTGCCCCAGCGTGAGCGGCAGCCCGCCGAACTGCGTGAACGGAATCGTGTAGGGCAGCGGGTAGTCGCCGGTGCCGATGCCGAGCTTCAGCCCTTCGAGCCGGACGCCGAGGTCGTAGGCGAAGATGTCGTAGGAAAGCTGGTCATCGGGCGCGAGCGCGGCGCGGTCGAAGGTTTCCAGCTTCCGCAGCGAGCGGGAGTAGAAGGCCGTCAGCGAGTCGCGGAACGCCTGCGTCTGGTCGTTGGGCAGTTGGTCGTTGAAGCGGTTGTCGCCCTGGGCGGTGGCGCCAAGCGGAAACAGGCGCGACGAATGCTCCCAGTAAGCGTCGAAGAACGCCCCCAGCGCGGGGTTGCCGCTGGGGGTGGCCGCCGTCGTAGCGGCCTGTTTTTCCGAATCCTTCTTCGCGGAGCAACCGCCTACCACGGCGGCCAGCAGCATCAGCAGCAGGGCATTTTTCATTGGCCCAAAAGGCACGGGCGCGCTAGAGCGGGTTGCAGGCACACCGGGCACCGCGGCAACAAGGCCCATCGTCGGGTGCAGCCAACTCGCACCGGGTATGACGCATCTTCGCGGCCGAAATCCTCCCGTTGCCCAACCACCCAGCAACCAAAAACCAAAAACGAACAACCAAAAACTAATGCGCCCCACCTCCCTCCTGCTGCTGGCCCTGGTACTCGGTAAGCTCGCCCTGCACCTGCTTACGCTGACCGGCTACGGCCCGCACCGCGACGAATTCCTGTACGCCGACTACGGCCACCACCTGGCCTGGGGCTACAAGGAAGGTCCACCCCTGCTGGGCTGGCTCGCGGGCCTGAGTCAGTGGGCCGCACCCGCCTCCATTGGCGCGCTGCGGCTCTGGCCGGCGCTCTTCGGCGGCGCTACCGTCTGGCTGACGGGCCGGGCTGTGCAGGCCCTGGGTGGCGGCTGGCTTGCCGTGCTGGTGGCCGGGCTGGCGGTGGCCCTGTCGCCGGTGTACCTGGTGATGCACCACCTCTTTATGCAGAACTTCCTGGACGTGTTCGCCTGGACCGCCTACGGCTATGGGCTGATTCGCTTCATCCAGGCCCCCGAAGCCGACCGCCCGCGCTGGCTGCTGGCACTGGGCGCGGCTATCGGGCTGGGGCTGCTGAGCAAGTACACGACCGTATTCTACGTGCTGGCGCTGCTGCCTGCCCTGGCCCTGACGCCGCTTCGGCGCTGGCTCGTCAGGCCCGCGTTCGGCGCCGCCGTGGCGCTGGCGCTGCTGATCGTTGCGCCGAATATCGTTTGGCAAAGCACCCACCACTGGCCCGTGGTGGCGCATATGACTGGCTTGCAGGGCGGGCAGCTCACGCACATCTCGCCGCTGAACTTCCTGCTCGACCAGGTGGGGATGACCGCCCCCGGCTTCGTCCTCTGGGTGCTGGCGCTGGTCTTCGTCTTCCGCCCCGCCGGCCGCGCCTACCGGGTGCTGGGCTGGCATTTCCTGATCCTGCTGACGCTCCTGCTGCTCACCCACGCCAAGAACTACTACGGCGTCGGGGTGTACCCGATTCTGATGGCGCTCGGCGCCGTGGCCCTGGAGCGCTGGACGACCAGCCAACCGGCCAACCAACCGACCACCACCCTCACCACCCCCACCACCCTCACCCGCTGGGCCATCCGGCTGACGGTGGTGGCCCTCATTCCTCTCAGCGTGAAGCCGCTCTTTCCGGCACTGGTGCCCATCTGGCCCGCGCCCCGACTGGCAGCCTACGTCGCGGAGCTGACGAAAACGCCGATGTTCGAGGGCCTCGTCCGGTGGGAGGACGGCGAACTGCATTCGCTGCCCCAGGACGTGGCCGATATGTTCGGCTGGCCTGAATATGCCCCCATCGTGGCCCGCACAATGCCCCTTTTATCGCCCGCCGAGCGCGCCTCCGTGCTGCTGATCGGCGACAATTACGGCCCCGCCGGCGCCTGCAACTGGTTCAACCGCACCGGGCATCTGGGCCTGCCGGTTTGCCACACCACCAACGGCTCCTACTCGCTCTGGTGGCCCGAACCCCTGGCCGAACCCGCCGCGCTCTTTTACCTGATGGAAGACGATGAGGCGCCCGACGTGGTGCCGTGGTTCCGCTCGGCCGAAGTGGTGGGCACGATCCGCCACCCCTACGCCCGCTCGCGCGGCGGGCAGGTCTGGCTGCTGCGCGGCCCCAAACGGGGTTTCGGGGCCTGGGCGCGCAAGCAAATCACGGCGGCGCGCGATGGGTTCGATGGGTGAAGCGATGCGGTGGCGCTGCAACTGCCCCAACCCCCCCCCCCAAACATTTCGCAGTGGTCAGGGTTTGGTGGCAAAAACGCCCCAAAACATTGCATTAGTGAAAAAAACAACCACGATAAAAAAGCGGGCGCCGGGAGTTTA
>JANPLI010000011.1:0-32159 GCA_031426455.1 Hymenobacteraceae bacterium
GACGCAGCCGATAGCTGCGCGCGCCACGCGCCGCCTCCTGTAGCGTCGTGCGTTCCGCTTCCGTCAAACAAAAAGGGTAAATCATCCCCTAATATCACGCCGACCAAGCAAATGATGTGTAATTTGTGGTCGACCACTTAAGCGGTCGAGCAGCCATTATTCAGCATTTTGCCCTCGGCCTTTTGCTGGTCTATTCAACGGATTGGCTTGCCGCTTAGAGCTTATGGCTGGACGCGTAATGGGCAGCGGCTCTTAGTTTTTCAAACAATCGGCTTTATTGTTTGAAAACCGGGCGTATCTTTGCCCGCCGAAACCCTTCCTCATACCCCCGATGCCCAGGCAAACCGATAAGCGCGACCTGATTTTGCGCGCGGCCGCGCCGTGTTTTGCGCGCTACGGCTACGCCAAAACCACGCTCGACGATATCGGCCGGGCCGTGGGGCTGAACAAGGCGTCACTCTACTACTACTATCCCGGTAAGGACGAGCTTTTTATGGCGGTCGTCCTACGCGAAAGTGCTTTTTTTCAGGAGGAACTGGCGGCCCGCGTGATGGCGCCCGCCTTACCCGCCGACCGCATCCGCCGCTACCTGCTCGAACGCCTGGCCTATTACCGCCAGGTGCTGCACCAGCACCAGCTTTCGCTGGAAAATCTGCACACCCTGGAACCGCGCTTCGACGCGCTCTACGCGCAGGTCCGGGACAAGGAAGTGGCCTTCCTGACCACGTTGCTGCCGCCGCTGCCCACCCCGGCCGACGGCCCGCGCGTGGCCGCGTTGTTGCTCACTGTGGCTGACGCCATCAAGCACGACGCCGTGCGCGCTGCCGGAGGCCTGATGGCGACGGAGGTCGATTTCACGGTGGCCGAAGCCGATATCAGCCTGCTGGTTGGCTTGCTGCTGGCGGGCCTCAGCGCGCAACCCGTCGGTTGAGCCGGTTCGTGCGCGGCTTTTTTCTCGTCATTTTTCCCCTTATCCAATGCCTACTATTCTGATTACCGGCGCTTCCAGCGGGATTGGTCGTGCCGCCGCCGAATTGTTCGCTGCGCGCGGCTGGAACGTGGCCGCCACGATGCGCACCCCGGCCAAAGAGCAGGAGCTGAGCAAGCGCCCGAACATCCGCCTCTACGCCCTCGACGTGACCGATTCGGCGAGTATCAACACGGCCCTCCGGGCGGCTATCGCTGATTTTGGCGCTCTCGACGCGTTCGTCAACAATGCCGGCTACGGCGTCGATGGCGTATTCGAGGCGATGGAAGACGAGATGATCCGCAAGCAGTTCGACACCAACGTGCTGGGGCTGATGCGTTGCACCCGCGCCGTCATTCCGCATTTCCGCGAGCGCCGCGCGGGCGTCATCATTCAGATTGCGTCGGTCGGCGGGCGCGTCACGTTTCCGCTCTACAGCATCTACCACGCCACCAAGTGGGCCGTGGAAGGTTTCTCCGAAAGCCTGCAATACGAGCTGGAACCCCTCGGCATCCGGGTGAAAATCGTGGAGCCGGGCGCTATCAAGACCGATTTCTACGACCGCTCGCGCGAATTCGTGATGCGCGATGACCTGCGGCCCGCCTACGGCGAATTCGTGAGCAAAGTGGAAAAAGTGTCGATGGCAGCCGGCGCGAAGGGCGCGCCGCCGGAAGTGGTGGCTGAAGCTATCTGGAAAGCCGCTACCGATGGTTCGGCCCGGTTGCGTTACCCCGTGGCGTACCCCGCCACGGTGCTGCTGCCGGTTCGCAAACTGGTGTCGGACGGCGTGTTCCGCAAAATCGTGAAGTCGAGCTACGGGTTGTAGCGCGCCGCTTTAGCTCTTCAGCCGTCGGGTCTGCTTTTTTTTCGTCTCGCTCAGGAAGGCGCGGCCGGTTTCGTTGGGCACCCTGGGGCGAACTTGCCCCCTGATGCGCGCACCCGGTTTTTTTCGTCAGCAGTTGCGCCGCGAGCGTACGGCCTTTGGTCACGCGCTGCGGGGCGCGGGCACTGCGCTGCGGCAGGAGCGCCACCTGCAGTTTCACGCCGCCGCTACGGGCGCCGTGCTGGCCCTGAGCGCTGTGCTGCCCTTGTCCCGCTCCGATTGGGCCTTGCTGGTGCTGGCTATTGGCGGCGTGTGGGCCACTGAACTGCTGAATACGGCCCTGGAACGCCTGACGGACCTGGCTTCGCCCGCTTTTCATCCGCTGGCGGGGCAGGCGAAAGATGTGGCCGCCGCTGCCGTGCTGGTAGCGGCCCTGGCCGCCGCCGCCGTGGGCGCCCTGGTGCTGGGGCCACCGCTGGGGGCGGCGCTGGTGGGTTGGCTCAACCCCTGAAGCGGTGAGCCCGAGAAGCCCGCCGCTCGGCGCGGCATTTTTTGAGCGCCGGCCTTTACTTCGCACGTCATTTACTTCGTATGCGACCGGCCCGCCCACGTGGCTTCGGGCTTTTTCAACTTATGCTGCTGACCAAATTCGCTGCCTATAACTGCTGGGCCAACGCCCGCATCATCCGGCGCCTCGACGCTATTGCCGCCAATGGCACCCCGCTGCCGCCGCGCGCCGGGCATCTTTTCAGCCACGTGCTGAACGCCCAGGCCATCTGGATTGCGCGCATCACGGGCACCGAATCGCCGGTGAAGGTTTTTGAATACCACGAGCTGCCAGCCCTGCGTGCCCTCCACGAGCAGACCTGCCCCCGCCTGGTCGAACTGGTGAACGCCGCCGACGAAGCCGAACTGGCCCGCATCATTACGTACACCAACACGCAGAAAAAGCCCTACGCCACGCCGGTCGGCGAGATTCTGACGCACTGCTTCAATCACGCCACGTATCACCGGGCGCAGGTGGCCCTGGCGCTGCGCGACGGCTCGCTCGAACCCGTCAATACCGACTACATCACCTGGGTGCGGGAACTGATGGGGCAGGAATGAAACACGGGCCCGAAAAAATACCGCGCCCCAGACCTTCTAAAGAACGAAGCGCTCTTCCTGTTTTGGCCTGATTAAAAAGAGGTTACTTGTTTTTTAAGCGGGTCAGCCTCCGGGAACTGGATGCCCATGCCGCTTGAAATGGCCGGTTTGGCGCGATATTGTCTTGCGCGGCGTCGCTCCTTCACCGGATGCGCTGCCGAAGGGGACTTCCTTATTTTATATTCGTTTCTCCGCCGTTGGAATGAAAAACGCGCTGCTTTTACCGTTTGCTTTAGGTCTCGCGCTGGCGGGCTGTGTCCCGGGGACTTATATCGTGCAAAATCCCAATGATTCCTACGGATACGGCCACGACGGCGGTACGTCCCCGCCCGTGGTGAGCACGCCTGCGCCGCCGCCCGTCTATCAGCCCGCTCCGCCGCCAGCCTACCAGCCTGCTCCGCCGCCCGCTTATCAGCCTGCGCCTACGGCGCCACCGTTGGTTTACTATCCGGAACCCGTTTACGCCAATAGCGCGCCTCCTCCCTCGACGCCTCCACCAGCGCCGGCACCCGCTCCCAGCCCGTACACGCCGCCCGCACCACCCTCGTATCCGCCTCCGACCCCAGTGCCGGCTCCCGCCCCCGCCCCACCTCCCGCGCCCGGTCCTATCCGCCAGCCTCCGGTGCGCGTTACGCCGCCTACCCCTACCGCGCCACCCACGCCCGGCCCTATCCGCCAGCCTCCAGTGCGCGTTACGCCGCCTACGCCTACCGCGCCGCCCGCGCCAGCTCCTGCGCCCGCTCCCGTGCCTACCCCCGCTCCGTCCCCTGGTCCTGGTCCTATTCGCCAGCCTCCCGTGCGCGCCCCGCATCCCGAACCGACACCGCCGCCGCCCGCGCAGCCAGCACCCGCGCCAACGCCAGCGCCCTCCCCGGAGACGGGGCCAACCTACCAGCCGCCGGTTCGGGTGCCCGACCCCGTGCCCGGCCCTGTTCGTAACCCGAAAGTGGTTACGGCCGACCCAGTGGCCTCGCCCGGGGTGCCGAACCCCGCCATTCCTACTTCCGGCGCGATGTTCCATTTGCAGCGCTTTCCCGGCGGGCGCGGCTCGACCTCCCCGGTGATGGAACTGCGCATTTACGCCGACGGCCGGGCCGAATACATCGGCACGGCGCACGTGGAACGTTTGGGCACTTTCTACCGGCGCCTGACGGCCGCCGAACTGGCCGACCTGAACGCTCGGTTCGACAATAACGGCTTCTGGGGGCTGCGCGACGTGTATCAGGGCGATATCCAGGACGTCGGCGGCACCTACGTGACGTACACCAAAAACGGGCGCTCGAAACAGATTCTCGACCGTCAGAATGCTCCGCCCGCGCTCCGGCAGATCGAGATGGCAATGGACCAACTGGTATCTTCGGGCGAATGGAAGCCGAACACTTCACCCCCGGAAACGACCCCGTCGCCCACCAACGAGCGTCGCTCGACCAAGCCGCAGCGCATCAACCGCTAACCGTACCCGGCCCGGATGCTTTTAGTCCCGAAGCCGCTCCTGGCGCGCCCTTGCCGGCGCCGGGAGCGGCTTCGCTGTTGTCGGCGGCCGTGATCGTGGCCGCCCTCGGCTACTTTGTGGATATCTACGACCTGGTGCTGTTCAGCATCGTGCGCGTACCGAGCCTGACGGCCCTGGGCGTGGCTGGCAGCGCCCTGACGCAGGAAGGCATCTTCCTGATTAATATGCAGATGGGCGGGATGCTGATCGGCGGTATTTTGTGGGGCATCCTCGGCGACCGCCGCGGCCGGCTCACGGTGCTGTTCGGCTCGATTCTGCTCTATTCGCTGGCCAATATTGCCAATGGCTTCGTGCAGACGCTGCCCCAGTACGCCGTGCTGCGGCTGATTGCGGGCATTGGTCTGGCTGGCGAGCTGGGGGCGGGCATCACGCTGGTAAGCGAGATTCTTCCGAAGGAAAAGCGTGGCTACGGCACGATGATCGTCGCTACGGTGGGCGTCAGCGGGGCGCTACTGGCGTTTTTTGTGGGCGAACGCTTCGGTTGGCGGCCCGCTTACTGGATTGGTGGTGGCCTGGGGCTGGCCCTGTTGGTGCTGCGCGTGGGCGTGGTGGAAAGCGGAATGTTCGCGCGGGTGCAGCAAACCGATGCCGTGCGGCGCGGCGACTTTTTGAGCCTTTTCACCACGCCGGCCCGGTTGGGGCGTTACGTGCGCTGCATTCTGATGGGGGTGCCGCTGTGGTTCGTAGTGGGCATTCTGATTACGCTGGCGCCGGAATTCGGCCGGGCGCTGAACATCGGTGTACCTGCCGACGAAGCGCTGTCGGCGGGGCGGGGCATTTTCTGGTGCTATCTGGGCCTGGTATTCGGCGATTTTCTGACCGGTTGGCTTTCGCAGCTCTGGCGTTCGCGTCGTAAGGTGATGCTGCTCTTTCTGGGGCTGACGGCCGTCGTAGTCGCCTACTTTCTGACCGGCCTGCGCGGTGCTTCCGCCGATGCCTTCTACTGGGTTTGCTTCGCGTTGGGCATCACTTCCGGCTACTGGGCTGTGTTCGTGACCATCGCCGCCGAGCAGTTCGGTACCAACCTGCGCGCCACCGTGGCCACCACGGTGCCCAACTTCGTGCGCGGTGCCGTAGTGCCGATGACGCTCTCCTACAAGGCCTTGAGCGGCACGGCCCTCGGCCCATTGGGTGGCGCGGCCGTGCTGGGCGGTGGGCTATTGCTGGTGGCCGCCGCCGCCGTGGCCACGCTACCCGAAAGCTTCGGGCGCGACCTTGACTTCGTGGAAGCCTGATGCTGTCGAAGCCTCCTTCAGGGGGTAATTTTGCCCCTCACCCGGCAACGGTTGCCGGGTGAAGGCCGTCTTGCGCGGCTCAGAATACGCCCAATCCGCACCGTTTACTAATTTTTTCTATGACGATTCTTTCCCGCCTCGCCCTGGGGGGGCTGCTGTTGAGCGCTTCGGCGATGTTGCCGCAATCTGTTGCCGCTCAGGCTGTTACCAAAGCCCGGCCGACGACGGTGCCCGCTGCGGCCCGGCCCGCCCAAGCAGCTATCGGTACGTTTCAGATCATCGCCCTCACCAATAAAGTGCAGGTTGGACTATCCACCGACGCACTGGGCGAGATCGAAGCCCGCCGCGACGATACGAAAGAAGTCAGCTGGGCTTTCAGCGATTACGCCCGCGTTCGGATTTTGCCGCGCCGCGTTATCAATGCGCCCGGTTTCCGGCCGGTGCCCGTGCAGGTGGCTTATCACGAAGCCGCGCGTTAATTTAGTCCGCCGCGGCCTCCCATACTGACTCTTATCGCCTCAATCAATGCGTTTACTTTCTACTTTGCTGACGCTGGGTACCGTCGCGCTGGGCCTGACCGCCGCACCGGCTTTCGCCCAAGCCCCCGCCAACGACCGCTGTTCCGCCGCTCAGAGTGTCACCCCCAACGGCGTGGCCGTGTCGGGCACCACCGTCAACGCCAACGATGACGTGCTGGGCCTGATGGGCTGCCAAACCGGCCAGACGGACCACCCCGATGTGTGGTACACCGTGACCGCCACCGGCAAACGCCTGACTTATACCTTAACCCCCAACGCCGCTACACCCAACGCCCCGCTGGAGCTGCTGGTGATGGAAGGCGCCTGCTCCAGTGTGCTGGCGCTGCGGATCGCCGATTGTAACAACGGCCAGATTACCGGCGAAATCGGAGTGAACGTCGGGCAAACGTACCGTATTGTCGTTGCTTCGGATGGCGCGGCTAATGCCGCCGCCTTTACGCTGGCACTGACCAGCACTACCCCGGCGATTGCCGGCGCCCAGGACTGCAATCTGGCGGAGATCATCGACATCCGGACTCCCACGTTTCAGTTGCCCTCTACCGGTGGCTTCGGGATAGTGGCGAATGAAGTGACGACTTCTAATTCGTGTTTTGGGAGCATCACGGGGCAGAACACGGTGGAGCGTCAGTCGAAGTGGTTTAAGTTCGTGGCCGGTTCGACGGGGCGATTGCTGTTCAATATTGCCCCCGCACGGGGATCCGACGATTACGATTGGGCCGTCTGGGATATCACCAGCGACCCCAACGGGTGCACGACCAAAGGCAATGCGCTGGCTTGCAACTGGTCTGGGGCCACAGGCGGAACGGGCCTGAGTTTGTGTCCGTCGCAGGAGCCGGGCTATACTTCTACCGCTCCCTATGCCAACACCACCACTGGCCAGACCGGTGCTAATGCGCCGATTACCATACAAGCCGGGCGCGTTTATGCCTTGTTGGTGGATAACTATACGACCTCTAACCTCGGCTTTACGCTGACCTTTGGTGGTGCCTGCGCCCCACCAGCCGGTACGCCGGTGGCTCTGCCCGCCCTGGATGCCACTTTCCGGACTACCCGGCAAGCAGGGGCTTGCAACGTGGTGACGCTCCAGCGAACGGCTCCCTTAAATCCCGGCGCGCCCCCTATCGCGTATCGCTGGAACTTCGGTGATGGTTCGCCTATCAGCACTGATGTGACGCCTACGCATACCTATCCGCTGGGCGGCGCGTCAGTTTATGTCGTGACGCTGGAAATTACGGATATTTTCAACAGCAAGTACACGAAGGCTGATACGATCAACCTGGCGCCGCCCGTGGTGCAGATTGCCGCCAATGGCAATACGGCGCTTTGCGCGGGCCAATCAGTGAGCTTTACGGCATCGGGGGCCAGTACCTATGTCTGGTCGCCGGCTACGGGCCTGAATACCACCACCGGCGCCACCGTAACGGCCTCGCCAACGCAGACGACAACTTACACGATCACCGGAACCCGGGCTGCCAACGGCTGCACCAGCACCAATACCGTGACCGTGACCGTGGCGCCGCCCTTCGGGACGCGCGTCTTCACCACCGACCCGACGACGATCTGTGCTGGGCAGGTAGCCACGCTGCGCGCCCGCGCTGGCGTTGCGCCGGGAGCTACGTTCTTGTGGAGTCCGGCGGTGGGCCTTTCCTCCACCACCGACTCCGTGGTGACGGCCGCACCGACCCAGACGACGACTTATACCGTGACCGCCACCCGTAACGGCTGCACGAGTGTCGCTACGCAAACCATCACCGTGGCCCCGCCCGTGACGGCCCGCGTCGCCTCTACCGGCGCCACCACGTTCTGCGCCGGTAATCAGGTCGAGCTGCGCGCCCGGCCAAATGCTGGTACCGGTCCGGTCACGTTCCTGTGGAGTCCGGCCGCGGGCCTGTCGTCCGCTACTGACTCCGTAGTGACGGCTTCGCCCACCACCACCACCACGTACACGGTAACCATCACGCGCGGGCCCTGCTCAGCTACAGCCACCCAAATCGTGACCGTGGATGCGCCCATCACAGCCCGCATCGTGCCGGATGGCCCCACCACGCTTTGCTCCGGCACTCCCCTCGTGCTGCGCGCGACCGGCGGTACCGACTACGAATGGAGCCCTGCGTTGGGCCTGAGCTCCACCACCGGCGATTCCGTGGTGGCAACGCCCACCGTGACGACGCTTTACCGTCTGCGCGCCACCACCGGCACCTGCCAGGCCGTGGATTCCGTGCAGGTAACCATCACCCGCCCGCTGGCGCTGACGGCCGTGGTGGCGGCCCCCACCATCTGCGCGGGTGGCTCGACCACGCTCACGGCCAGCGGCGGCGCTGGCGGACGCACCATCTATCAGTGGAGCCCGGCCACGGGTCTTTCTTCCGCTACCGATTCGGTGGTGACGGCTACGCCCACGCAGACGACGACCTATACCGTGACCGCCACGCGCGGCACCTGCATCGGCACCCAGACCGTGACCGTGGCCGTGACGGCGCTGCCGACACCCGCCGTGACGGCCGACCAGCCCACGGTATGCGCGGGCGGCACCACCACGCTGCGTGCCACCGGCGCGCGCTACTACACCTGGGCGCCGCTGACGGGCCTCACATTCACGGCCGCCGATTCATCGGTAGCTACCGTGTCGCCGACGGCTACCACCACTTACACCCTGACCGGGCGCAACGGGCAGTGCCCGGCTACGGCGACCGTGACCGTGACGGCCGTTGCCGCGCAACAGGCTACCGGCACGATTGTCAGTCCAGTTGGTGTGACGCCTCATACCACGGCCTTCACCAGTACGTTGGCTGGCGCGACGGGCTACACCTGGGACTTCGGCGATGGCACCACCAGCACCGATGCCAACCCCAGCCATACCTACACCCGGGCTGGTGACTACGAAGTAACGCTGATCGCCACTTACGGTGCCGTGAACTGCACTACGGCCGCGGCGCGCATCGGTACGGTGTCTGTCTCCGGGGTCGCTTATAACATTATGACACCCAACGGGGATGGCCTGAATGACGTGTTGGCCGTGCCCGTCAGCGGGAAGGCTATCAATGTGAAAGTGTTCAACCGCTGGGGCCGGCCGGTCTTCGAGCAGCAGAACTACCAGCAGAACTGGCAAGGCGGTGACCTGCCGTCCGGTACCTACTACTATTTCGTGGAGGACGCCGCCGGCAAAACCTGGAAAGGCTGGGTGGAACTGGTCCGGTAGTCGTACGGTCTCGTGGCGTAACGGCTGATGAGCCAAAACGGGCGGTTCCTTCGCGGGAGCCGCCCGTTTTCTGTTGATGGTTGACCCGGCGCGGCGCTGCCAAAAGGGCACTTTCCGCTGGCTCGGCCCGGTTTTGATTGTTCGCGCGCCCGGCCGCTGCCCCGGCGGGCGTAATTTTGAGGCTACGGCCCGCTGCGACGGGCCTTTTTATTCGACTCCGTATTCCGTTATGTTTGATTTCATTGGCAAGACCGTCGCCAAAATGTTCGGCACTAAGTCGGACCGCGACATCAAGGAGGTGCTGCCCTACGTGGAACGCACCAACGCCGTGTTCGCCACGCTGGCCGGTCTTTCCGACGACGAGCTGCGCGCTCGCACGCAGCAGGTGCAGGCCAAGCTGGCCGATAAACTGAAAGCCACCGACGACCAGATTGCCGGCCTGCATCAGCGCATTGCCGATGACCCGGATTTGGAGCTAGCCCAGAAAGAAGCCGTTTTTGAGCAGATCGACAGCCTCGAAAAACAGCGCAACGTGGAGTTGGAAGCGGCGCTGCTGGAAGTGCTGCCCGACGCGTTTGCTATCGTCAAGGATACTGCGCGCCGCTATAAGGAAAACGGCGCCCTACGCGTCCGGGCCACCGAGCTGGATTACCTGCTGGCGGAGATGAAGCCGAACGTGACTATCGAAACCGGCCCGGATGGGGTGGAAATGGCCGTCTGGAGCAATAAATGGCTCGCGGCGGGTGGCGAGATCACCTGGGATATGATGCACTACGATGTGCAGCTCATCGGCGGGACGGTGCTGCATATGGGGAAAATCTCGGAAATGGCCACCGGCGAGGGTAAGACGCTGGTTGCCACGCTGCCGGCTTTCCTGAACGCGTTGGCCAACCGGGGCGTCCATATCGTGACGGTGAACGACTACCTGGCCAAGCGCGACTCGGAATGGATGGCGCCGCTGATGGAATTTCACGGTATTTCCGTGGACTGCATCGACAAGCACCAGCCCAACACCGAGGAGCGCCGCAACGCCTACCGCGCGCACATCACTTACGGCACTAACAACGAGTTCGGCTTCGACTACCTGCGTGACAATATGGCGCGCGAGGTCGATGAACTGGTGCAGCGCAAGCACCACTACGCGATGGTGGACGAAGTGGACTCGGTGCTGATCGACGACGCCCGGACGCCGCTCATCATCTCCGGGCCGGTGCCGCGCGGCGAGGTGCACGAGTTTCTGGTGCTCAAGCCCCGCATTCAGCGCCTGGTCGAGGAGCAGAAAAAGGTGGTTAACGCCTTTCTGGTGGAGGCTCGCAAACTGCTGAAAGACAGCCCCGATAAGGCGGCGGCGGAAACCGGCGGGCTGTCGCTCTTCCGCGCTTACCGCGGGCTGCCGAAAAACAAGGCGCTCATCAAGTTCCTCTCCGAGCCGGGGATGCGGACGGCGATGAACACGACCGAGAAAATCTACCTCCAGGACAACTCGCGGCAGATGCCGGAGGCGGATAAGCCGCTGTTTTTCACCATCGACGAGAAGAACAATCAGATCGAACTGACCGAGCGCGGCATCGACCTGATCACGGGCCAGGGCGAAGACCCACACTTCTTCATTATGCCCGATATCGGGATGGAGATTGCCCGGATCGAGGGCGGCCCGGGCCTGACCGACGAGGAAAAGCTGCACCAGAAAGATGCCCTGATTGCTGACTATCAGGTGAAGTCGGAGCGCATCCACACGATCAACCAACTGCTGAAAGCCTACACGCTGTTCGAGAAAGACCAGGAATACATCCTGACCGACGACGGCAAGGTGAAGATCGTGGACGAGCAGACCGGTCGCGTAATGGAAGGCCGCCGTTACTCCGACGGCCTCCACCAGGCCATCGAGGCGAAGGAAAACGTGCGCATCGAGGACGCCACCCAGACCTACGCCACGGTCACGCTCCAGAATTATTTCCGGATGTACCACAAGCTGGCCGGGATGACCGGCACGGCCGAAACGGAAGCCGGCGAGTTCTGGGAAATCTACAAGCTCGACGTGGTGGTGATCCCCACCAACCGGCCCATTACGCGCGGCGACGAACACGACAAGGTGTACAAGACGGTGCGCGAGAAGTACAACGCGCTGGCCGAGGAAATCCAGGGCCTCGTGCAGGCCGGGCGCCCGGTGCTGGTAGGTACTACTTCCGTAGAAAACTCGGAGCTGGTGAGCCGCCTGCTGAAGCTGCGCAATATTCCGCACCAAGTGCTGAACGCCAAGCAACACCAGCGCGAGGCCGAAATCGTGGCCAACGCCGGTTTCCCCGGCACCGTGACCATCGCCACCAATATGGCCGGCCGGGGCACCGATATCAAGCTCAAAGGCACGTCGAAACAGGCGGGTGGGCTGGCCATCATTGGCACCGAGCGGCACGAGTCGCGGCGCGTTGACCGCCAGCTTCGGGGTCGCGCCGGGCGCCAGGGTGACCCGGGTACGTCGCAGTTCTTCGTGAGTCTGGAAGACAACCTGATGCGCCTGTTCGGCTCCGACCGCATCGCTACGATGATGGACCGCCTGGGCTTGGAAGAAGGCGAAGTGATTCAGCACTCGATGATTACGAAGTCCATTGAGCGGGCGCAGAAGAAGGTCGAAGAAAATAACTTCGGCACCCGCAAGCGCCTGCTGGAGTACGACGACGTGATGAACTTCCAGCGCGAAGCCGTGTACAAGCGCCGCCGCAACGCCCTCTATGGCGAGCGCCTGGAGCTGGACGTGTGGAACCTGATCTTCGACGTGGCTGAGGAAATAGTGAACGCCTACAAGCCCACTAACGACCTGGCAGGGCTGAAAATGAGCGTCATCCGGCTGTTCGGCTACGATACCCAGGTGAGCGCCGCCGACCTGGCCGCCAAGCCCGCGCCGGCCCTCACCCAGCAGCTTTACGGCGAGGCCTTACATTATTTCCTGGACCGGGGCAAACAGATCGGTGAGCAGGCAATGCCGCTGCTGACGCAACTCTACGAAGAGCAGGGCGCGCAGATCGAGAATATCGTGGTGCCTTTCTCGGACGGTCGCCGCCAGGTGCAGGCCGTGGCGAACCTGGAGAAAGCCGTTCAAAACCACGGCCGTGAGCTAATGCACGCGCTACAGAAAAGCGTCGTGCTGGCCATTATCGACCAGGCTTGGACCCAGCACCTGCGCGCGATGGACGACCTCAAGCAGGTGGTACAAAACGCGGTGTACGAGCAGAAAGACCCGCTGCTGGTGTACAAGTTCGAGTCGTTCGAGCTGTTCAAGCAGATGATCGGCAAGGTGAACCAGGACACGAGCCAGTTCCTGTACCACGCCGCTATCCCGACGCCTTCGGAAGAAGATCAGCAACGGATGATGGCCCAGCAGCAGGCCCAGCAGGCCGAAATGCAGCGGCAGGCCGAAATGGCCCGCCGGCAGCAGCAGCAGCCGTCTTACACGACCTCGATGACGCTCAGCGCCGGCTCTAAAGTGACCTTCAGCGGCCCGGCGCAACAGCCCGCACCGCAGGCGGGCGCCGCGCGCGAAGTGTACCTGGAAGACGAGCAGGAGTTCAAAGCGCCGCATTCGGCGCCTAAGCAGCAGCCAGTTCGCGCTCAGAAAATGCCCGACCGTAACGACCGCGTCAGTGTTCAGTACGCTGATGGCAGCGTGAAGCGGGACATCAAGTTTAAAACTGTGGAGCAGGACGTACTGGCGGGTCGCGCCGTACTGCTGGGCTGAGAAATTAGGTAGTATTCAGCTGGGAAACCGGCCATCCGGAGTGCCTGCTTCAGCCCTTCGGATGGCCGGTTTCTGTTTGACTTTCAGCCAATCAAGCCCATCAGCGAATCGTCCAGCCGCCGTCCACGACCAAGTTGTGGCCCGTGACGAAGTCGGCGGCGGCGGAGGCCAGAAAGACGAAGGCGCCCGCCAAATCGTTAGGCTGGCCGAGGCGTCCGGCGGGAATGCGGCGGCGCAGTTCGTCGGCAAAATCGACGTTCTGCTGCACCGTGGGCGACGGAAAGGCGCCCGGCGAAACGCAGTTCACCTGAATCTGCTCCGGGCCGAGCCAGGCGGCAAAGTATTTCGTGAGTTGAACTACGCCCGCTTTAGCCGCGCCGTAGTGCGGCGGGTTCAGCATCTGCGGCGCGTCGGCGTAAGCCGCGAAATCGGGCGCTACGAGGCCATACATCGAGGCCACGTTGATGATTTTGCCGCGCGACGTGCCGCCCGCTGCGCCCGTCGGGTTGGCCCGCAAATGCGGCAGCACTTCGCGGATGCAGCGGTACGTCGAGCCAAGCGAACCGTCGAGGCCGAACGCAAATTCTGCGTCGGTCAGCGCATCCGGCTGCTGGCCTTTGGAGTAGAACGCGTTGTTGATCAAGCCGTGCAGCGCGCCGTGCCGTCGGTGAATGGCCTGGAAAGCGGCTTTCACGGAAGCGGTGTCGGCCACGTCGCCGGTTTCAAACTCAATAGACAGGTTGGAATCTGCCTCGAAGGCCGCGGCAAAGGCGGCTTCGTTACGGCCCACCACCACCACCCGCGCGCCGTGCTGCGCCAGTCCGCGCGCAATGGCGCGGCCCAGGTGGCCGTAGCCGCCGGTAAGGGCCAGAACGCGGCCGGAAAGGTCGAATAAGGACACGGTTTTGGTTGCTGGTTTCTGGTTGCTTATTTCTTGTTTTGGGTCTCTAGTCACTCAGTCGCTCAGTCCCACTCAGTCCCTGAGTCAAAAAAGTCCCTCAGGCGTTTTTGGGCCACGTATAGGGCAGGATATAGTTGGTGTTGGCTTCGGCCAGGGCCAGCAGGCGCATTCCCAGTTCGCGGGCGGGTTCGGCATACTGTCCTGCTGCCAGGTTGTCGAGCAGGTTTACCACTGAATCGACGCCTACTACCACGCGCAGGCGGTGGGCGCGCACCGCTTCGGGGGCACTACTTTCCTGCACGGCCTGGGCGGCGAAGAGCAGCAGCGCAGCGCTCAGGGGTAATTCGTGTTCTGCTGCCAGCGTCCGCAACCGGTGCAGTTTGGGGCGTAATCCGGCAAAATGTGCGGGCAGGTGATCCGGGTCGCGTAACAGCAAGCCCTGCAAAAAACACGAACGCAGGTGGACTTCCGTACCCGCCCGCAGCAACGGCAGCAGGTAGTGCCCAAATCGCTGGTCCAGCACGTTATAAGGCAGTTGGAGCAGGTTCAGGGCACCCGCCGGAGCATTTTCCAGCAGCCAGTCGAGCTGCGAGGGGTGGTAAAGCGAAAAGCCCAGGCGCCCGATGCGGCCGGCGGCCTGTTCGGTCAGGAGCCAGTCCCAGATTTCCGCCGATTGCCGCCGGGCAGTCTCGAAATCGTGGAAGAGCAGGCCGTAAAGGGGCTGATCGGCGGTCAGCCCCAGTCGCTCGCGCGACTCGCGGAGCTGGCCGGCAACGCCTGCCCGCGTGTCGCTGCCACGCAGCTTCGTAACCAGTTGAAAGTCGGGGGCTTCGGTATTGGCTCTTCGCCACGCCCCGATTACGGCTTCGGCCCGGCCGTAGGCAGCGGCCGTGTCCAGCATCAGCAACCCGGAAGCCTGCGCCTGCCGCAGAATCGCGTTCGTTTCTTCGTCGGCGATGGCCTGCCCGCTGGTGTTGTTCAGCCCGTACGGTAGCCCCAACTGCGCCGTGCCCAGCACGAGGTGAGCGGCAAAATCGCGCGCTGTCATCGAGCGACGAATTCGCGGACGCAGGCCACCACGTAATCCTGCTCGGCATCGGTCAGGGTGGGGTAGAGCGGTAAGCTCAGGCATTCCGCATAATACTGGTCGGCGGCGGGCAGCGCCACGTGGCCGTAGTGCCCGGTCTGGGCATAATAAGGCATTCGGTGGACGGGCACGTAGTGCACCTGGGCGAAGATATTTTTGGTCCGCAAAAAGTCATACAGCCCGCGCCGATTCGCCACCCGAATGATATAGAGGTGGTAGGCGTGGCCGGATAGGAGGGATTGAGAATTCGAGGGTTTGAGAATTTGAAGTTGGGTAGGTTCGAGATCGGCGAAGGCGGCCTCATAGCGCGCGGCGAGTTGGCGGCGACGGGCGAGGTTCGCGTCGGCGCGCTGCAACTGGCTCAAACCCAGGGCGCAGTTGAGGTCGGGCAGGCGGTAGTTGTAGCCCAGGTGCTGCATTTCGTAATACCAGCCGCCTTCGTCGGGGTGGTGGAGCTTCTGCGGGTCGCGGGTGATGCCGTGGGTGCGCAGTTCGAGCAGTGCTTCGTAGAGGTCGCGTCGGGCGGTGGTAATCATTCCGCCTTCGCCGGTGGCGATGTGTTTGACGGGGTGGAACGAGAAGATCGCTAGGTCCGTCAACGAGCCGTCGCCGCAGCGATGGGTAGCGCCGTCCGGGGCCGTAAATGAACCGCCCGGCGCGTGGCAGGCGTCCTCGATGATCCAGAGACCGAACTCGTCGGCCAGTGCCCGAAACGCTGCCAGGTCCACGGGCAGGCCGGCAAAATCGACCGGAATGAGGCCGTGGAAATGCCCGCGCGGGTACGCTTCCAGCAACGCCCGCACCTGACCGATGTCAAGTAGCGCGGTTTCGGGGTCCACGTCGGCAAACCACACCTCGCCGCCGCAGTAGCGGACGCAGTTGGCTGACGCGGCGAACGTGATCGGCGTCGTGATCACGCGGGTGCCCGGCCCCACGCCCAGCGCCAGTGCGCACAGGTGTAGCGCGGCCGTGCCGTTGGCTACTGCCACGGCGTAGGGCGCGCCCACATAGGCAGCAAAAGCCGTTTCGAAGGCGGCCACCCGCGGGCCTTGCGTCAGAAAATCGGCGTGGAGCGCTTCCACCACGGCCGCCACGTCGGCGTCGGTGATGTGCTGGCGGCCGTAGGGGATGGGGCTGAAGCCGGGAGAGGACAAGCGGGCAGTGGGAAGAAAGTAGCGAATGAAAGTTCGACCAGACGGTATCAGACAGCATTGGCGGGCCGGAGGGTAGACCCGCCAATACTGCCGAGCCGGGCGGGTGAAACGGCCCTAACTCCCAGTCTCCCGGCCGCTTTCGCGCACCAGCTTGCGTAGGTTGCGGTTAAAATCTTCGGCGTCCTCCAGATCTTCGAGCGGCACGTGGAGGCGGTAACGCCAGTAGTGGGTCGGGTTCGAGGGCACGTTGATCTGCTCGTCGGCGGGGTTGAGGCGGCGCAGGTTGCCGTCGATGGCCAGCAGATCCTGAATCGGGAAGATGGCCCACATCGCAGGCGAGTAGAGGTGCTGTACCACGACATCGCGCGCCACCCAGGGTTCGCAGTAGAACGGCGCTTCGCCGCCGTGGCCCAGCAGTTGGTTATAGAACCGCTGCGTTTTGGCGCGGTCTTCCTCCCACCAGCCGCGTACGGTGCTCATATCGTGCGAGCTGGGGCTGACGACCGACATGTACGCCGCATCCGCCGGGTGGAAGAACTCGATGCCCGTCTGGCTCGGCATCCGCTGGATATTGAGGCCCAAAATGCCGGTTTCCTTCATCACCACCGGTACGCAGGCGGGCACCATTCCCAGGTCTTCGCCGCAGATCAGCATCTCGGTGGCGTTCTTCATCACCGGCAGCTTGATGGCGCCCTGTTCCTGCCAGAACGCCTCGTGGCGGCGGTAGAAATAGTCGGCGTACAGATCGGTCAGGCGGCGGCGGGTCTCGTAGTCCAGTTCCCGGAACGAGTACGTTTGCTCCAGCGTGATGCGCGGGTTGAACGCCTCACCGTTGGTGAAGGCCGCTTCGAGCAGCAGTACTTCGTTCACCAGGCGGTAAAGGCCGCTGCGGATCCAGGTCCAATGTTCGGCGCGGTCGGGTTCGTCCCGGAGCTTATCCTCGATCACGGCCTCGATCTGGCGCTGGGTGCGCACGTGTGGCTTGAGCGAGAACTGGCCGTAGGCGTAATCGTCCAGGAATTCCTGGCGCACGGCGTCGGCCTGAGTGTTGAAGATATCCGTCAGCTGGTGCCAGCGGATGTACGGTTCGGTCATCCGCTTGGCGTCGAACCAGCCCAGTTGGCGGCGAATCTCGTCGCGGTGCAGCGGCAGGGCCGGCGAGAAATGCCCCAGCAGCCCTTCCACCGAATGGTCCGGAATTTCCCAAATGCGGAAGAAGCCCAGAATATGGTCGATCCGCAGGGCGTCGAAGTAGCGGCTCAGGTGCGTGAGGCGCGATCGCCACCAGGCGTAGCCGTCTTCGGCCATCTTCGACCAGTTATAGGTCGGGAAGCGCCAGTTCTGGCCCGAGACGGAGAAGTCGTCGGGCGGCGCGCCAGCCTGCGCCTGCATATTGAACAGCTCCGGCTGACGCCAGGCTTCGACCGAGTGGCGGAAGATGCCGATGGGCAGATCGCCTTTGAGCGCTACGCCCTTGCTGCGGGCGTAATTGGTGGCAGCGCGCAGTTGCTGGTCGAGGTGGAACTGCTGATAATAATGGACGGCGAAGTCGTCGTAGGTCAGCCCCAGGTCATTGGTACCGGTGGGGCTGGTCAGGGCCGCGAGTTGCGCATCGGTCGCCGTCGCCCACTCGCCCCATTGCTGAAAATCAGCCGTGCGGAAACGGTCGCGCAAGGCCGAAAAAGCCGCGTAGGGCACCAGCCAGGCCTGCTGTTCGTCAAAAAACGCCTGGAACGCGGGGTCGGCCAGGAACGCCGCGCGGTCCTGGTCATACATATCTTTGATGACGCGCGCTTTCAACTCCATCACGTCCTCGTAGTTCACTTCGGGCAGCGCGTTGAGGCGTTCGCGCTCGGCTTCCACGGCGGCCTGCGCCTGCGGGTCGGCCAGCGTTCCCAGCGCCTGTAAATTCAGGTAAATGGGATGCAGCGCGTAAACCGATATGGCGGCGTAAGGGTAGGAGTCGGCCCACGTATGAATCGCTACCGTGTCGTTGATCGGCAGCACCTGCACCAGCTTCAGGCCGGTGGCGGCGGCCCAGTCCACGAGCAGTTGCAGGTCCGTGAATTCGCCCACGCCCGTGCCTTTCCGCGAACGTAAACTGAATACCGGTACTGCTACCCCGGCACCGCGCCAGGGGCCACCGGGGTGGCGGAAATATTCGTCCGTACGCACCGTCAGGTCGGGCTGCGTCAGGCGCGGGAGATAGCGGTTCGGGCCCGTTTCCCAGCCTACGAACCGGCGGGTGGTGGTGTCATAAAGGCCGTACTTATAGGCCGTACCGCCCGCTAACGTCAGTTCAGGAGCCTGCCAGCGCGGGTACGTGGTGCCGTCCAGCACCACGGCCAGGCTTTCGTCCCAGCCGCCGAGTGCGGGATCGGCGCCGCTGACGGCCAACACTAAGGGAGCCGGTACCCGGGGCGCGTTGATGCGCAGCAATAGCTTGGAAGGAGCCGACCCGGTAGCCGCGCTGGCCGCCGCGCCTTTACGGGAAGCAGCCCCGACGCGGGTCTTTTTGCGGGGCGTGACGGGGGCGCCGGGCGCCCGACCCATCAACGCTTTGGTGAACGCCGCTGCGAAAAGCACATTGTCCGGCTCGGCCAGCGGGCGCCAGGCATCGGTCAGCGTGGCTTCGGCGTAAGTGGCGGCGGGCAGACCGGTCGTGCGGTCGGCCCCCCATTCCCAGATCACGTTGCCGGTGCGCTCGTCGCGCAGGGCGTACTTATACGTCAGGTCGGTGAGGTCAGCATCGGTCAGTTCGACGGCCAACTCCCACTGATCATCGCCGGCGACCACGGCCATTGAGGGCGAAACCAACACATTCCAGGCGCCCAACGCCGGAGCCGAGCCACACACGACCAATACCTGGCCGTATTCGGCGCGATAATTCAGGGAAAAACGAAGAAGCATTCAGCAGCTGCTTAATTAGGGGAGGATTCAGCAAAAAAGGGCGGGAGCAAACCGAGGCCGCCCGTTCCGCCGTCAAATATCCGACGCGCCGGCCGTTGGGGCCGGGTGCCAACGGCCGCTGCTCCCCGCGCGGCTTTCTGGCGGGGTATTCGGGGTTTGGGAGTTACGGTTTGTTTTGTGCGTCCGTTTTCGTACCTTTGCGCTCCGTTTCGGTGCCCCTCGGCCCGAAGCGGTTTTTTTACGGGCGTAGTTCAAGGGTAGAATAGAGGTCTCCAAAACCTTTGATGGGAGTTCGAATCTCTCCGCCCGTGCATTTTTACTTTCGGGGTAACTCTCGGATTTTCAGCGGCTTTTAAGTTCGATGGAGCAGTTCAATCAGTTCATTAAAGAAACCATCGACGAGGTTCGCTACCGCGTCACTTGGCCCACGTTTTCGGAACTGCAAAAGCAGACGGCCGCCGTATTGCTCGGTTCGCTGGCCTTCGCTGGCGTGGTGGGGCTGATGGATGTGGCCTTCGACAAAGCCCTTTCGCTGTTCTACACCTCGTTCTAGCCGGTTGGTATTTCGCAAGTAGGCTGGCAAACGGCTGAATAGTGCAGGTCTGCCGCGTCATAGCGAGCCGACCGAAGCTAATCGGACCGACTCAAAAACCAGCCGATTCATAACCAACTGACTAATCTACTAACCGACCCAATGGCCGACCTGAAATGGTATGTGGTGCGCGCCGTGAGCGGGCAGGAGAAGAAGGCAAAGCAGTACCTCGAAACCGAGGTGGCGCGCCAGAAGCTCGAAACCGTGCTCCCGCAAATTCTCATTCCTTCCGAAAAGGTCTATGAGATGCGCAACGGCAAGAAGCGGGTGCGCGAGCGTTCGTTTTTCCCCGGCTACATCCTGATCGAAGCCGACTTAGCGCACGGCGAGTTGGAACACACCATTCTCGCTATCCCTGGGATGATCGGCTTTCTGGGTTCCGACGAAGGCAAGGACAAAAACCGTAAGCCGGTGCCCCTGCGCCTGGCCGAAGTGAACCGAATCCTGGGCAAACTCGACGAATCGGAAGCGGAAGACGCTTCGTTGGCAGTGCCTTTTGTCGTGGGTGAGCGGGTGAAAGTGATGGACGGTCCGTTCAAAACCTTCGCCGGCACGGTGCGCGAGATCTTCGATGAAAAGAAAAAGGTCAACGTAGTGGTCAGCATCTTCGGTCGCGAAACGCCCGTGGAACTGCTCTACACGCAGGTCGAAAAAGATACCGAAGTCGAAGCCGGTGCCAAGCCCGGTGCTAAAAAATAGTTGTCCGTTGGTCGTTGTTCGTTGTTGGTAAAAATCAAGCTACGAACAACTACCAACGAACAACTAACAAACCAGTTTTACCCAGCGGCCGGTGGCCCCGGACGCTGTCTTTTTTTTAACCGCCCCAATGAAGGAAATCAGAGGATACCTGAAAATTCAGGTAAAGGGAGGCTCCGCGAACCCCGCGCCGCCGATTGGACCTGCACTCGGCTCGAAGGGCTTGAACATTATGGAGTTCTGCAAGCAGTTCAATGCGCGGACCCAGGACAAGCAAGGCCAAGTGTTGCCCGTACTGATCACGATGTACACGGACAAGTCGTTCGAGTTCGTGATCAAAACCCCGCCGGCCCCGGTGTTGCTGAAAGAAGCAGCCAAAATCACGTCGGGTTCGAAAGAGCCGAACCGCATCAAAGTGGCGTCGGTGTCGTGGGACCAGATTCGAACCATCGCGGAAACCAAGATGGTCGATCTGAACGCCTTCACCATCGAAGCCGCGATGCGGCAGGTGGCTGGCACGGCCCGTTCGATGGGCATCACCGTTTCGGGTACGGCCCCCGCGAAATAACTTTTTCCAACGCAAATCAATAATGGCAAAGCTGACCAAGAAGCGCAAAGCCGCGCTGGGAAAAGTCGACCAGACGAAACAGTACTCGCTCAACGAGGCTGCGACGCTGGTGAAAGAAATCACCTACACTAAGTTTGACGCTTCGGTGGATATCGATGTCCGCCTGGGCGTCGATCCCCGCAAGGCGGATCAGATGGTGCGCGGTGTAGCCACGCTGCCCCACGGCACGGGCAAAGTAGTTCGGGTACTGGCGCTGGTGACTCCTGAGAAGGAAGAAGAAGCCCGCGAAGCCGGGGCCGACTACGTGGGCCTCGACGAGTATATCCAGAAAATCGAGAAAGGTTGGGTCGATGTGGACGTCATCATCACGATGCCGGCCGTAATGGCCAAAGTGGGTCGTCTGGGTCGGATTCTCGGCCCGCGTAACCTGATGCCGAACCCGAAGTCGGGCACCGTGACGGTGGACGTGGCCAAGGCCGTGAAGGAAGTGAAAGCAGGTAAAATCGACTTCAAAGTCGATAAAACCGGTATCATTCACACCTCCGTGGGCAAAGTGTCGTTCTCGCCGGAGAAGCTCGCCGAAAACGCCGCTGAAGTGATTCAGACGCTGCTGCGCCTGAAGCCTTCGTCGTCGAAAGGCACTTATGTGCGGAGCGTCACGCTCTCCTCGACGATGAGCCCGGCTGTGCCCGTGGACCCCTCCCAAACGAAAGCCTAGTTTTTCAGGAAGTAACAGACAATGACGCGCGCAGAAAAACAGGAGCAGATCGAAGAGCTGAGCGAGCGATTCGCGCAATACAGCTTCTTCTACATCACCGATTCCGCCGGAATGTCGGTGGCCCAGATCAATAACTTCCGCCGTTTGTGCTTCTCGAAGGGAATGCCCTTCAAGGTGTACAAGAACTCGCTGATCCGCAAGGCGCTCGACCGCCTGCCGAGCGATACGTCGGCGCTGGACGTGGCCCTGAAAGGTCATTCCGGCGTACTGTTCTCTGACGAGAGCGGTTCCGCCCCGGCCAAGCTGCTCAAGCAGTATCACAAGACCCTGACCTTGAAGAAAGGCCAGGTTGCCAAGCCGTCGTTGAAAGGCGCGTACCTGGATTCGGACCTCTTCATCGGGGCCGAAAATCTGGAGACGCTGACCACGATCAAAGGCAAGCAGGAACTCATCGGCGACATTATTGGCCTGCTGCAGTCGCCGGCCAAGAACGTCGTCAGTGCCCTGCAAAGCGGCGGCAACAAGCTGGCCGGTATCCTCAAGACGCTGTCCGAAAGATAAGTTGTTGGTTGATCGTTGTTGGTTGTTCGATCAAATCGATCAGCCAACAACGATCAACGAACAACGAACAACCAAGTTTTTTTCAACCCCCAATTTTTTTAAGTTACGACAATGGCAGATCTGAAAGCTTTCGCTGAACAATTGGTCAACCTGACCGTGAAAGAAGTGAACGAACTCGCTACCATCCTGAAGGATGAGTACGGCATTGAGCCGGCCGCTGCGGCGCCGGTGATGATGGCCGGTGGCGGCGGCGGGGATGCCCCGGCCGTGGCCGAGGAGAAAACCTCGTTCGACGTGATCCTGAAGTCGGCTGGTGCCGCCAAGCTCGCCGTGGTGAAGCTGGTGAAAGAGCTGACGGGCCTCGGCCTGAAGGAAGCCAAAGAGCTGGTGGACGCCGCTCCGAAGGCCCTGAAGGAAGGTGCCGCAAAAGACGAAGCCGAGTCGCTGAAGAAGCAGCTCGAAGAAGCCGGCGCCGAAGTAGAGATCAAGTAGAGGCGCGTCTTGCGTCTTTGCTCTCGATTCGAGCCGCTGACTTAAGGTTCAGCAACGGATCAGACCGGGCCAAACGGCCCGGTCTTTTCCTGTTTGTACGGAATATGCCAGCCCCGCAACTTCCTGCCCCTCGGATTGGTTAATGGCCGGTTGCCCGGCGCTCAGTCGGCTTCGCTTGCGTCCGCCGTTCGCTCAGAGGTTTATCTCCTTCGGCGACTGGCGGCTCCCGCAAGATTAGGCTCACAAAATATAATGCGAATTCCTGCCCGGACTGGCTTAAGCAGCAGTCAGATAGGGTTCGCTTCCCTGATTCGGATTCCCACGTTTTAAGCCCTAACGTATTTTGGCAAAAGATAAAACCAGCGCCGTAGCCGTCACTTCCTCATCGGCGGACGGATCGGCGGTCGCTGCTTCGGCAGGCCTGTCGTACTACGACGGCAACGGCCGGGTCAATTTCGCCTCCATCAAGCACGTCCTGGATTATCCGGACTTCCTGGATGTCCAGGTAAAGTCGTTCCGGGACTTTTTCCAGCTCGAAACGCCGGCCGAAAGTCGGGCCGACGAAGGTCTTTTCAAGGTTTTCGCCGAGAACTTTCCGATTTTCGACTCGCGCGAAAACTTCGAGCTGCGGTTTATCGACTACCACGTCGATCCGCCGAAATATACCGTCGATGAGTGCATCGACCGGGGCCTGACATACTCGGTGCCCTTGAAAGCCAAGCTGCGGCTGTTCTGCCACGACAAAGACAACGAGGATTTTGAAACCCTGGAACAGGAAGTGTTCTTGGGCAATATCCCGTATATGACCGAAAAAGGCTCGTTCGTCATCAATGGCGCCGAGCGGGTCATCGTCTCGCAGCTGCACCGCTCGCCGGGCGTGTTCTTCGCCCAAAGCAAGCACACCAACGGCACCAAGCTGTACTCGGCGCGCATCATCCCGTTCAAAGGCTCGTGGATCGAATTCGCCACGGACGTGAACAACGTGATGTACGCGTACATCGATCGGAAGAAGAAATTTCCGGTCACGACGCTGCTGCGCGCCATCGGGTACGGTACCGATAAAGACATTCTCGACCTCTTCGGTCTGTCCGAAGAGATGAAAGCCGATAAAAAGGGCCTCAAAAACGCCGTGGGCCGCAAGCTCGCCGCGCGGGTGCTTCGTTCCTGGACGGAGGACTTCGCCGACGAAGACTCCGGTGAGGTGGTTTCGATTCAGCGCAACGAAGTGGTGCTGGAGCGTGACTCGGTGCTGACGGAAGCCGATATCGAGACGATCCAAACGTCGGGCGTGAACTCGATCATTCTCCACAAAGAGAATATCAACGCCGCCGACTTCGCCATCATCTACAATACGCTGCAAAAGGACTCTTCGAACTCCGAAAAGGAGGCCGTCGAGACCATTTACCGCCAGTTGCGCAACACGGAGGCGCCCGACGAAGAAACGGCGCGCGACATCATCCAGAAGCTCTTCTTCTCCGATAAACGCTACGACCTCGGGGAGGTGGGCCGCTACCGGATCAATAAGAAGTTGGCGATCGATATGGCGCAGGCGAGCCGGGTGCTGACGAAAGAGGACATCGTCCTGATCGTCAAGTACCTGATTGGCCTGATCAACTCGCGCGCCATTGTCGATGACATTGACCACTTGTCGAACCGCCGTGTTCGGACCGTGGGTGAGCAGCTTTACGCGCAGTTTGGCGTAGGTCTGGCCCGGATGGCCCGCACCATTAAGGAGCGGATGAACGTGCGCGACAACGAGGACTTCAAGCCGGTCGATCTGATCAACGCGCGGACGCTGTCGAGCGTGATCAACTCGTTCTTCGGCACGAACCAGCTCTCGCAGTTTATGGACCAGACCAACCCGCTGGCCGAGGTGACGCACAAGCGTCGCGTGTCGGCCCTCGGGCCGGGCGGTCTGTCGCGCGAACGGGCTGGTTTCGAGGTGCGCGACGTGCACTATACCCACTACGGGCGGCTTTGCACGATTGAAACCCCGGAAGGTCCGAACATTGGTCTGATCTCGTCGATGTGCGTTCACGCCCGCGTGAACCCGATGGGCTTTATCGAGACGCCCTACCGCAAGGTGGCGGGCGGCAAGGTATCGTCGGACGTAATCTACCTGACGGCCGAAGAAGAAGATACGCACCACATTGCGCAGGCCAACTCGCGCATCACGGCGGGCGGCGAATTCACCGGCGACAAGGTGAAGGGCCGTTTCGAGGGCGACTTCCCGGTGGTTTCGCCGGAAGAGTACACGTATATGGACGTGGCGCCGAACCAGATCGTGTCGGTGGCCGCGTCGCTGATTCCATTCCTGGAACACGACGATGCAAACCGCGCTCTGATGGGTTCGAATATGCAGCGTCAGGCCGTGCCGCTGCTGCGGGCCGAAGCGCCCATCGTTGGGACAGGGCTGGAAGGCCGCGCCGCGATGGACTCACGCGCGCTGGTAGTAGCCGAAGGCGACGGCGTGGTGGAGTACGTGGATGCTAACCGCATCGTGGTACGCTACAACCTCACCGCTGATGAGCTGCTGACGACGTTCGACGCCGAAAAGGTGACGTACTCGCTCGTGAAGTTCCGCCGCACGAACCAGGATACCTGTATGAACTTGGCGCCCACCGTCAAGAAGGGCGACCGGGTGTCGAAGGGCCAGCCGATGTGCGAAGGCTTTGCCACGCAGAACGGCGAACTGGCGCTGGGCCGCAACCTGCTGGTGGCGTTTATGCCGTGGCAAGGCTACAACTTCGAGGATGCCATCGTGATCTCGGAAAAAGTAGTGCGCGACGACATTTTCACGTCGATTCACATCGAGGAATTCGAGCTGGAAGTGCGCGAAACCAAGCGCGGCGAAGAAGAGCTGACATCGGAGATTCCGAACGTGAGCGAAGAAGCCGTGCGCAACCTCGACGAGAACGGCATTATCCGGGCTGGCGCTGAGGTGAAGGAAGGCGATATTCTGGTGGGCAAGATCACGCCGAAAGGTGAGACCGACCCGACGCCGGAAGAAAAGCTGCTCCGCGCCATTTTCGGCGACAAAGCCGGTGACGTGAAGGATGCCTCGATGAAGGCGCCGCCCTCGCTGCAAGGCGTGGTGATCAGCACGAAGCTGTTCTCGCGTCCGCGCAAAGACCAGAACCTGCGCGCCAAGAGCAAGAAGGAAGTGGAAGTGCTGAAAGGCCGCTACGCCGACGAGCTACGCGTGGTGCGCGCCGTGATGCAGGAGAAAATCGTGCAGTTGCTGGAAGGCAAAACCTCACAGGGCGTCCGCCACAAGTTCGGTGATGTGATCATCGAAAAAGGCACCAAGCTGAGCAAGAAGATGATCCTGGAAGGGCTTTTCCCCGCGAAAAACCCTTACAAGGATGAGAGCAATTACGCGGTGCCGGAAGAGGTTAATATGTTCAAAGACCTGATTCTGGAGAATTGGGTGGCGGACAAGACCATTTCGACGCAGCTCGTGACGCTGGTGAAAAACTACCAGAAGCGCCGAAACCTGGTGACAGCCCGCTTCAAGCGTGACCGGTTCACGCTGGAAGTTGGCGATGAGCTGCCCGCCGGCATCGTGCAATTGGCCAAAGTTTATATCGCCAAGAAGCGTAAGCTGAAAGTAGGAGATAAGATGGCCGGTCGCCACGGCAACAAGGGCGTGGTGGCGCGTATCGTCCGCGAGGAGGATATGCCGTTCCTGGAAGATGGTACGCCGATGGATATCGTGCTGAACCCGCTGGGGGTGCCGAGCCGGATGAATATCGGGCAGATCTACGAAACCGTGCTGGGCTGGGCCGGGCGCAAACTGGGCCGCACCTACGCCACGCCGATCTTCGACGGGGCCACGGAAGAGCAGGTTTCGGCTGAGCTGACCGAAGCCGGCCTGCCGCGCTTCGGCCGCTCGTATCTGTACGACGGCCTGAGCGGCGACAAGTTCGAGCAGCCGGTGACGGTGGGCATCATTTATATGCTCAAGCTCGGTCACTTGGTCGACGACAAGATGCACGCCCGTTCCATCGGGCCGTACTCGCTCATCACGCAGCAGCCGCTGGGTGGTAAGGCGCAGTTCGGGGGCCAGCGCTTCGGCGAGATGGAAGTGTGGGCGCTCGAAGCATTCGGGGCTTCCAACGTGCTGCAGGAAATCCTGACCATCAAGTCCGATGACGTGGTGGGCCGAGCGAAAGCCTACGAGGCCATCGTGAAAGGCGATGTGCTGCCGAAGCCGAATATCCCGGAGTCGTTCAACGTGCTCATCCACGAGCTGCGCGGACTGGCTTTGGAGATCACGATGGAGTAGTTTAGTTTTTGGTTTTTGGTTTTTGGTTTTCAGTTTGCGCGGCACCGCCCGTTTGAGCTAGGAGCCAAAAACCAAAAACTACAAACCATCAACCAAAATTAAAAAATGGAGCTTACCAAAAATCGGAAAACCGTTCTAGATTTCCAGAAGGTAACGATCTCGCTGGCCTCACCGGAAACGGTGCTGGGATGGTCGCGCGGGGAGGTTGTCAAGCCCGAAACGATCAACTACCGCACCTACAAGCCCGAGATGGGTGGCTTGTTCTGCGAGCGGATCTTCGGCCCGGTCAAAGACTGGGAGTGCCACTGCGGCAAGTACAAGCGGATTCGCTATAAGGACATCATCTGCGACCGCTGCGGCGTAGAGGTGACCGAAAAGAAGGTCCGCCGCGAGCGGATGGGCCATATCGAGCTGGTGGTGCCAGTCGCTCACATTTGGTACTTCAAGAGCCTGCCGAACAAAATCGGCTACCTGCTCGGGCTTTCTTCCAAGAAGCTCGACCAGGTGATCTACTACGAGCGTTACGTAGTGGTGCAGCCGGGCGCGCTGGCCGAAAGCGGCGTGCAACAGCTTGATTTCCTGACGGAAGAGGAGTACCTCGACCTGCTCGACAAGCTGCCGCGCGAGAACCAGATGCTGCCGAACGATGACGCCAACAAGTTTATCGCCCGGATGGGCGCCGAAGCGCTGCAAATGCTGCTCGAGCGCACCAAGCTCGACGAGCTGAGCTATTCGCTCCGTAACTCGGCTTCCACGGAAACGAGCCAGCAGCGGAAAGCTGATGCGCTGAAGCGTCTGCGGGTGGTGGAAGCCTTCCGCGATGCCGCCGCGCGTGGTGTGGCCAACAAGCCGGAGTGGATGATCATCAAGATGGTACCGGTGATTCCGCCGGAACTCCGTCCGCTGGTGCCGTTGGACGGTGGCCGGTTTGCTACTTCCGACCTCAACGATCTATACCGCCGCGTCATCATCCGCAATAACCGTCTCAAGCGCCTGATCGAGATCAAGGCGCCGGAAGTGATTCTGCGGAACGAGAAGCGGATGTTGCAGGAAGCCGTGGATTCGCTCTTCGACAACTCGCGCAAGGTGAACGCCGTGCGCGCCGAAGGCAACCGCGCGCTGAAGTCGCTGTCCGATATGCTGAAAGGCAAGCAGGGCCGGTTCCGCCAGAACCTGCTCGGCAAGCGCGTGGACTACTCCGGCCGCTCGGTGATCGTGGTAGGTCCGGAGCTGAAGCTGCACGAGTGCGGCCTGCCGAAGAATATGGCAGCCGAGCTGTTCAAGCCGTTCATCATCCGCAAGCTCATCGAGCGCGGCATCGTGAAGACGGTGAAATCGGCGAAGAAGATCGTGGACCGCAAGGACGCCGTGGTGTGGGACATTCTGGAAAGTGTGCTCAAGGGCCACCCCGTCCTGCTGAACCGCGCGCCTACGCTGCACCGGCTGGGCATCCAGGCGTTCCAGCCACGCCTGATCGAGGGCAAAGCCATTCAGTTGCACCCGCTGGTGTGTACGGCGTTCAACGCCGACTTTGACGGTGACCAGATGGCCGTGCACGTGCCCCTTGGGCCGGCCGCCGTGCTGGAAGCCTCGGTGCTGATGCTGGCCTCGCACAACATCCTAAACCCCGCGAACGGCGCGCCCATCGCGGTGCCGTCGCAGGATATGGTGCTGGGCCTGTACTACATGACGAAGGGCAAGCGCACGACGGAAACCGAAAACATCGCTGGCGAAGGAATGACCTTCTACTCGCCGGAGGAGCTGATCATCGGTGTCAACGAAGGGCGCGTCTCGAAGCAGGCCATTATCAAGGTGCGGACTTCAGTGCGCGACGAAAACGGCGAGATCGTGACGAAAGTCATCGAGACCGTGGCTGGTCGGGTGCTGTTCAACCAGGTGGTGCCGAAGGAAGTCGGTTTCGTGGATGAGCTGCTGACGAAGAAGAAGCTGCAAAGCATCATCTCGTTGGTGTTCAAGACGGTAGGAATGGCGCGTACGGCGCAGTTCCTCGACGATATCAAGGGCCTCGGTTTCCAGGCCGCTTTCAAAGGCGGGCTGTCGATGGGCTTGGGCGATATCGCCATTCCGAAGGAAAAGGACGAACTGGTGGAGCAGGCCCGCGCCGAAGTGGACGCGGTGACCCAGAACTACCAGATGGGCCTGATCACGAACAACGAGCGCTACAACCAGGTGATCGACATCTGGACGCGCATCAATAACCAGATTACGTCGACGCTGATGGATCGTCTCGAAAAAGACGACCAGGGCTTCAACTCGATCTATATGATGATGCACTCCGGCGCCCGGGGTTCGCGCGAGCAGATTCGCCAGTTGGGCGGGATGCGCGGCCTGATGGCGAAGCCGCAGAAGTCGTTGCAGGGTTCGGTGGGTGAAATCATCGAAAACCCGATCCTGTCGAACTTCAAGGAAGGCCTCGACGTGCTGGAATACTTTATCTCGACCCACGGCGCCCGTAAAGGCCTCGCGGACACCGCGATGAAGACCGCTGACGCTGGCTACCTGACCCGCCGTCTGGTGGACGTGGCGCAGGACGTGATCGTGAACGAGCCGGACTGCGGTACGCTGCGCGGCATCGACACCTCGGCGCTGAAGGACAACGAAGACATCGTGGAGTCGCTGTACGACCGGATCCTGGGCCGCGTGACGGTGCAGGATGTGTTCGACCCGGTGACCGACGCGCTGATCGTGGGCATCGGCCAGGAAATCACCGAAGACCTGGCGACGCGCATCGAAGATGCGGGCGTGGAGTCGGTGGAAATCCGTTCGGTGCTGACCTGCGAAACCAAGCGCGGCATCTGCGCCAAGTGCTACGGCCGCAACCTGGCCACCGGCCGGATGGTGCAGCGGGGGGAAGCTGTGGGGGTGATCGCGGCGCAGTCCATTGGGGAACCCGGTACCCAGCTCACGCTGCGTACCTTCCACGTGGGCGGCACGGCATCGAACATCGCCGTGGAAGCTTCGCACAAAGCCAAGTTCAACGGTGTGGTGCGCTTCGAGGATGTGCGGACGGTGCTGACCGCTACCGGCGACAAAACCGAAGCCCACGTGGTGATGGGCCGCCAGGGTGAGGTGCAGATCGTGGACCCGGTGACGGGCCGCGTATTCATCTCGAACCACCTGCCCTACGGTTCGTTCGTCCACGTGAAGGACGGCCAGACCGTGAGCAAGGGCGACCTGCTGGCCAACTGGGACCCGTACAACGCCGTGATTCTGTCGGAAACCGATGGGGTGGTGAAGTACGAGTCGATCATCGAAGGCGTGACGTACAGCGAGGAGTCGGACGAACAGACCGGCTTCCGCGAGAAAGTGATCATCGAGACGAAGGACAAGACGCACAACCCCGCCATTCGCGTGGCTGACCGCGTGTTCAACATCCCGGTGGGCGCTCACTTGACCGCCGACGACGAGCAGGCCGTGAAGGCGGGCCAGATTCTGGTGAAGATTCCCCGCGCCATCGGCAAGACGCGCGACATCACGGGCGGCCTGCCGCGCGTGGTCGAGCTCTTTGAGGCCCGGAACCCGTCGAACCCGGCTGTGGTGTCGGAAATCGACGGCTCGGTGACCTACGGCGGCATCAAGCGCGGCAACCGCGAGATCTTCATCGAGTCGAAGGATGGCGTGAAGAAGAAGTATATGGTGCCGCTCTCGAAGCACATTCTGGTGCAGGACAACGACTTCGTGCGCGCGGGCGAACCCCTCTCGGACGGTGCCGTGACGCCTTCGGACATCCTGAATATCAAAGGCCCCAGCTCCGTTCAGGAGTACCTAGTGAACGAGATTCAGGAAGTGTACCGCTTGCAGGGGGTGAAGATCAACGACAAGCACATCGAGGTGATCGTACGCCAGATGATGCAGAAAGTGGTCATCATCGATCCAGGCGACACCCAATTCCTCGAACATCAGGTCATCGACAAGGTGAGCGTGATGGAGGAGAACGACACCATCATCGATATGAAGGTGGTGATGGATGCCGGCGAAAGCACCGAACTGAAGGCAGGCCAGATCATCACGGCGCGCAAACTGCGGGACGAGAACTCCTCGCTCCGCCGCCGCGACCTGCGCCTGGCTACCGTGCGCGACGCCAGCCCGGCCGTGGCCCGCGCCACGCTGCAAGGCATCACGCAGGCTTCGCTGGGTACGCAGTCGTTCATCTCGGCCGCGTCGTTCCAGGAGACCACGAAAGTGCTGTCGGAAGCGGCCATCCGTGGCAAGTCCGACGAACTGTTGGGTCTGAAGGAGAACGTGATCGTGGGGCACCTGATCCCCGCCGGGACGGGTCTGCGCGACTACACCCGCCAGATCGTGCAGACGAAGGACGAGTTCGAGACCCAGCAGGCCGCCAAAGCCGCTGCCGTCGAGCGCGACCAACTGATGCGCCCCGCCACCCGCACCACCCGGCGCGATGTAGTGGAGAAATAGGCCGCAACGCGGTTTGCCAGTAGCTGGCAGACTGCGGAAAGCGGAAAAAGAAAAGGCGGGAGTCGCTCCAAATCGGAGCGGCTCCCGCCTTTCTTCGTTTCTTTGAGGGCAGGACCGGAGCCTTGTTGCCAGGCCTTTTCCAGCGGGGCGTATTTGCTCCTCTCGTTTTAATTCTACCGCTTCCGAATCTTACCCCAATGCAGAACCCTAAAGGCAGCCGCGCGCCGCAAAACGAAGCAATCGACGAAAACCAGATTGCTATCGAACTTTCAGAAGAAGTGGCCGAAGGCGAATACGCCAACCTGGCGATGATTGCTCACTCGTCGTCGGAGTTTGTGATCGATTTCATCCGGATGATGCCGGGCGTGCCGAAAGCCAAAGTCAAGTCGCGCATCATTCTGACTCCCGAACACGCTAAGCGGCTGCTGTTGGCCCTGGCCGACAACGTGAGTAAGTACGAGCAGCACTACGGCCCGATCAAGCAGGTGCAGGACGGCCCGCCGCAGTTTCCGATGAACTTCGGCGGCACGATGGGCGAAGCGTAAGTGTTGGCTGTCAGCCAATTGCTGCTCCGTAAAAGGTGCAAGCAGGGCAAAT
>JANPLI010000012.1:0-24919 GCA_031426455.1 Hymenobacteraceae bacterium
CCCCACCCAGGCGCGTGAGGACCCCCGGCAGCTCCGGGTTGAGCATTTTTACGGAGCCAAAAACCAGACACGACGACAGGCAGACGAGCCAGAACTGGAACGAGTAAGTCTTCAAGGGCAGGCGATGACGATGGAGGAAGCCGCGCCGACAGACGCGCGGGCGGCGGCAAAGGTCCGAACCAGCCCGGTGCCGTTGCCCGGTGCGCCAACGGCGGCGGGCGAATCTGCGTCTGGTCTGCGCAATGAAAATCACGCGCATCAACCAGCTCGACGGCCTGGAGCTGAAAGAAGCTACGTTTCAGGGGCACGTTTTTCCGGCGCACTTTCACGATTCGTACAGCGTCGGGCTGATCGAGGTGGGCATCGAGCAGCTCACGTTCGACGACCGCTCGTTTGCCGCCCCCGCGCTTTCAGTGGTGGTGATCAATCCCTTTGACGTCCACGCCAACGCCGCGTTCGACGCCGACCCGTGGCGTTACCGGGCGCTTTACCTGCCGCCGGAACTGCTGCGCTTTGCGGCCCGGCAACTGCATTGGCCAGCAGGCGCCGAACCGTGGTTTCCGCGCGAGGTCCTGCGCGACGAGGCGCTGGTGCGCCTGCTGCTGGCCCTTTACGAACTGCCCGACGGCCCCGGCGCGGCGGTGGCCGTTCTGAACCTGACGACCCACCTCGTCCGGCACCACGCCACGACGCGGCCCGACCTCACGTTCGCCGCCGCCGCGCTCCGCCCCCGAATGGCCGACGCGGCGGCCTATATCACCGCCCACGCCGCCGAGCCATTGACACTGAATGCGTTGGCCGTGCGATACCGCCTGACGCCTGCCGGATTCAGCCGGGCCTTCAAGCAGACCACCGGCCTGCCGCCCATTGCCTACGCCCTGCTGCACCGCATCACGCGGGCGAAGGCCCTGATCGGGCAGGGCCTGCCGCTGGTGGAAGTAGCCCTGGAAACCGGTTTCTACGATCAGCCCCACTTCACCCATTATTTCAAGCGGTATATGGGCGTGACGCCGGTGGCCTATCGCCGGGCCGTCGGCCCCAAATAGACCGCCGTCAGTTTGCAGCATCTTACAAGACTTGGCCTATGCCCGTCCCGGACCTTTGCCGGGCCGGGCTGAAGGTCAGTCCGGGCGTTTCCTTTTGCTCTGATGCTTCGCCCCTTCCAGGTTCTGTTGCTGCTGATTTTGCTGCTGATTCAATTCCACTCATCGGGCCAGCCGGCGCGCCTGAATCGGCTGGAGCCCGCCGGCGCCGGGCTGCATTTTATGTACTACGACTCCTCGGCGTCGAAAAGTACAGTGGTGGAATTTGACCATTTTCTGGTGCTGATCGAAGTGCCCATTGCCGATGAAGGCGGCGGCGCCACCCACCTGACCGACCACCGCGCGGGCGGCGTGCGCGTGCTGGCTTCCCTGGCGGCGCGCTTCCCGACCAAGCCCCTGCGCTACGTGGTTTCCTCGCATTGGCACCCGCACAGCCTTTCAGCGGTGGCGCCGTTTCTGGCTGCTGGCTGCACCCTCGTAACGACGCGGGCGAACTGGGCCAAGCTCCGGATCTTCGTGGAGCCCGCCGCCCTCGTCGGCCGCGAACGGCAGCTTTTGTTCGTGGACGGCGACTCGCTCGTGCTGCGCGACCGCCGGCAGCGCCTCGTAACCTATCGGTTTCAACAAAAAGAGTATCCCGCCACGCCTACCCCGGACTATCTGTTCACCTGGCTGCCAAACCGCCGGCTGCTGCACTGCGGCTGTATGTTCAACCGCTGGACCGGTCCGCCCGTGGAAGGCCACGAGCTGCTCACGAGCCGCGAAGAGGACCTGAATCGTTTCATCCAAACCAAGCGGCTGCGGCCGCTGGCACTTATCCGGCTGCCCGTCGAAACCACCGAACCCGCGCAGCTACAGCCCATTGCAGCGCTGGATCGGGTGGTAGCCACGGGCCTGCGCACCGCTGACCTCGTGCAGCGCTTTCTGCGGCTGCCGCTGCCGACACTCAACGGCCGGCGCGACTCGCTGGCCACTGCCGTGATCACCGGACAGGTGCCGCCGGGCATCCTGAACAGCGGGGTGTATCAGGCGCTGGGGCGCCGCGAGTTGGACAAGGCCCTGGCGCTGGCACACCTCCAGGCACTCGTCGCGCCGGCCGATCCCAACGTCTGGGACACCCTCGGCGAAGTCTATTTTTTTCTGAATCAACCGGCTATCGCCGCGCACTACGAGCAACAGTTGCGGAAACTGGCGCCCGGTTTCAAAGAGGGTGGCGCTAACGTGTGGGTCAAAGATTTGGCCGAGCACCAACAGCAATGGCAGGCGCAGAAGTAAGGCGGCGTTTCACGCTCCAAACGCCCAACTCGTGAGCGGTTCCCAGGGGCCGTCCTGATAGGCCCAGAGCTGGAGGCCGGTACCGTTAGCGGTAAACGGCGCGAAGTCGGTCTGCCGCTCCTCGAACAGGGCGCGGGCCGTGGCGGGCGCGGCTTTATTCTGAATCGTGATATGGGGCCGCAGCCGGCGCTGATCCTGCGGGGTGAGGGCAAACCGGGCGCTGCATTCGTGTTGCAGCGTTGCGTGCAACGTGGTCAGCTTCGGGCAATTCACGGCGTAGGCCACGCCTTGCCCAAAGAACAGTAGTCCGGTGACCGTCAGCTGCAAGGCTTCAGTCTGAACGGAGGCCGCATCGTGCAGCAGCGCTTCGATTTCGACCCGACTTTGCCCCGGCAGTGCGTGGAAAAGCGTCAGGTGGGCGGGCAGAAAATTTCGCTCCGGCGGAAAGTGACGGGCGCGCAGTCCGTCGAAGAACGCTTGGGTTGCGAAGTCCAGGGTCAGGGTTAGAATCAGGGGCGCTTCCATAGAAGCGGATGTACGCCGGAGCCGTCAGCCGGGTGACGCCGCCCCTACCGCTTGCTTTTCAGCCAGGCCCACAGCAACAACGCTACCAGCGCGAGCAGCACCAGGCCGGCAATTTTCCAGGGCGAGTACGGGTGCCGCCCGCTGATGCGCCCGTTCTGGCCATTGACGAGAAAATGGTACACGTTGCCTTTGTACACGTAGGCACAAAGCCAGAGGGGCAGCAGCAAATGCTTGTAGGTCAGGTTGGTCAAGGTGGTTTCCACCTCCAGATTGCGCTGCGTGTCGCCGCCCAGTTCGCGGCTACAGGCTTCCCTTTCCTGCGCTTCCAGCGCGCGGCGGGCGCGGGTGGCGGCTTCGGGCAGGTTCACGCCGTAAACCTCTGCTTCCCAGCCCAGCAGCAGGCGCGGGTCGTAGTCCACGGTGTCCTGGAGGGCGTAAGAGGCCACTTCGCGGCACATCGCTTCGTGGCCGGGCGCGAGCAGAAAACGGGAAGCCGCTTCGAGATGGTCGTCATAAAAATGGGCGCGCGAGCCGGTGCGGCGCGTCCAGTCGGTGCGGCGCTTGTCGCCGGTACCTATGTGGCGGCCCGCTTCGCCGGACCAGTTCGAGTGCGCCTGCGCGTCGAAGGTCCAGAACGGCACGTACACGCCACGCAGGTTGTCGAGGGTGGCGCCCGCACCCAGATCGTTCGGGGCGAGCCAGCGGCTACTGACCCATTTTTTGAAGCTGGCCGTCGCTTCCGGCTTCGGCAACTGAAATGGCAACACACCGGCGGGTACAATCAGCCGGGTTTTCTGGGCGTCGGGGTTGATGTCCTTCGAGCCACAGAAGGCGCAGGTCAGCGTCAGGGTGTCAGAGCCGGCGCTGGTTTGGGCACCGCAGGAGCGGCAACTGAATAGGCGTTTTTCTTCGGTGGCGACGCCGTCTGGCGGCGGGGCGGGGGTAGCCCGCTTTGCCGTATTCGCTTTATTATCAGTGCCGAGGCGTTCGGCGAACACGGCGGCGGGCACGGCCAGACCCGTCAAGCCGGTCAGGTTTCCCAGCAGGCTGGCTACGGCGTCCGGCCGGCGCCCGGCGGCGCGTCCGGCCGGCCCGCCCATCTCGGGCGCCAGTGCATTTTCGTGGAGTCGGTTTTTCGTCAGCACCAGTTCCTGCGTGGTGCCGCAGTGGGTGCAGGCCAGAGCCTTTCGCTCGGCCGAATACTGCATTTGCGCGCCGCAGGCCGGGCACGGGGCGCGCACCAGGCCCTCCGGCGCGGCGGCGGAGCCATCAGCGGACAGAAAATCGGGAGGCGTCATTGCGGAAAACGAAGGCGCCACCGGCGCGGGTAGGCAAAAGTGCTGTCGAATACGCGGATTCGTGGCCCGCCGCTCAGCTACAGCCGGGCCAGCAGCTCGGCTTTTTTGGCGCTGAACTCTTCTTCCGTCAGGATACCCGCGGCTTTCAGCTCGCCCAATTCCTTGAGCGTGGCCAGCACCTGGGCGCGGTCTTCCTTCGGCGGTGTGGCGGGAGCTACTGGCGGCGGCGCGGGCTGTTGCGCCGCCGGTGCGGGTGCCATTGCGCCGCCCATCAGGTTGCCCAGGCCGCCCATCAGCAGGGCCGTACCGCCGATGCCGCCGGGCTGGTCGGCGATGTTTTCGATGGCCACGCCGGCTTGAAACTGCTGAAAACGGGCCATATCGCCCACCATATTCATCTGCGTGGTCTTGTCGAGAAACTGCTCGACTTCGGGCGGCAAACTGGTGTTTTCGATGTAGAAGCGCGTCAGCTCCAGGCCGTAGGCGGTGAAGTCGTCGGCCAGCAGGGGGCGCAGCTTTTCGCCCAGTTCGGTGTAGTTGCGGGCCAGATCGAGGACCGAAACGTTGGCCTCGCCGATGGCGTCGGAGAATTTATTGACGATGGCCGCGCGCAACTGGCCCTCCACGTCGCCGATGCGCACGGTCGGGGCGGTGCCCGCAAACTCCTTCAGAAACGCCCCGGAATCGGCCACGCGCAGCGCAAACACGCCAAAGGCGCGCACCCGCACCTGCTTGAATTCGGGGTCGCGGACGATGATCGGGTTCTGCGTACCCCACTTCAGGTTCGTAAACTGTTTGGTGGATATGAAGTAGATGTCCACCTTGAACGGCGAGTCGAAGCCGTACTTCCAGCCCCGCAAGGTGGTCAGGACGGGCATATTCTGCGTCGTGAGCACGTGCCGGCCGGGGCCGAAAACGTCCGCCAGCTTGCCTTCGTTTAGCAGCACCGCCACCTGCGATTCGCGCACCGTAAGCTGGGCGCCGGTCTTGATTTCCTGGTCGCCATCCGGGAATTTGTGGATCACCACGTCGCCGCCGCTGGTATCCACCCACTCGATGATCTCAATGAGCTCGTTGCGGATAAAATCGAAAAGGCCCATCGTGCAGCGGCAGCGCCGGGAAAGTGAGCGGCGATGCGGGCCGAAACCTACGAAAAAAAGCCTGCTCCCCCCGTATTCTTCTGGTGCCGGTTGCCTCAGCGCGAAGCCTTTTGGCTATTCCCGATGAAGTAAAAAATCAGCCCCAGCGCTACCAGGCCCACTTTGATGCCCAGCGCGGTGGCCTGGCCCCACTGTTCGGCCCATTTCAGGTACACGAGGTAGGCTGCGTCGGCAGGCAACACGATGGCCAGCAGCCCGACGATGATGAGTACGATGCCGATGAATTTCATTGGTGAAGTGGTGAGGTGGGGTGGTGGTGGTATGGTGGTGATAATTTACACCACCTCACCACCTAACCACCCAAGTTATCGCCCCGGAGGCGACGATAGCGGCGGCGGGCGTCGGCGGCGAAGATAGAGCCCGGGTATTTGGTCAGCAACTGGTTGTAGTGCTCCATTGCCTGGGCCGGAGTCTGGAGGTTCTCTTCTTCCAGTTGGGCCAGCAGGAAAAGCGCATCGTCGGCCAGCACATCGTACTTCGGGTTTTGCACGATCAGGTTGAGCGACGCCACGGCGCCCTTATAGTCGAGCATCCGGGCCAGGAGCTTGGCTTTGAGGTACTGGCTATCGTCGGTCAGGGAATGCCCCGGAAACTGTTTCATCAGCGAGTCGAGGCGGGCTACGGCCTGCGGCAGCCGGTTCTGGAAGACCAGCAATTCGACCGACGAATACCGACGAAGCGCCGCGTTGGTCGTGTCGAGGTCGAGGCCCGTATTGTCCGTGATCAGCAACGAGAGCGCCATTGCGTCGTTGGCAATCTCGCGGGTGGTGGCCATCTTTAGGATGTCCAGATGGTCCTGGGCCAGGGCAAACTCGCCTCTAAAGTAAGACAGGCGCGCGTTTCGCAGCTTGGCCTCGAAGCCTTCAGGGGTTTCCTTGCGGTCGTGCTCCACTTGCGAGTAGAGCAGCGTCGCCTCCCAGGGTTCGCCCTTCAGCAAGTAGATATCAGCCAGTGCAAGCTTGGCTTCAGCAGCCAGGCGCGGCTCTACGCGGGGCATTCGGTTCACCTCATTGAGCAGAGCCAGGGCCTTGTCTTTTTCGCCTAACTGGAAAGCGTAGAGCAGGGCTTCGTCGCGTAGCACCCCCGCCGTGGCTGGGGTGCGGCCCAATTCCGTCAGCAGGCCATCGTATTCGGTCAGCAGGGCGCGGATTTTGGCCGGATCCACCGGAAAAGCCCCCCGTACCTGCGCTTCGCGGGCATTGATGGCGCGTTGCCGGGCAAAGGTGTAGTACTGCCCGCGCGGGTAAGTGGTCCGCACGTAGTCGTAGGCATCGATGGCCGACTGGAAGTCTTTGTTTTCGAACGCAATCTGGGCCAGGTCGATCAGCCGGGCGCCCTCGCGGTTTTCGCGCTGGTCCAGCGCCTTGGCCTGAATCAGGGCCGCAAAAAAGTCTTTGCGCTGGGTGTAAAGCCAGACCAGCAGCTCCGGCGCGGCGGGCCGGTCGGGGTTGCGCTGGGCTTCGGTAAGGAGCGTTTTTTCGAGCGCCTCGAAGTCCTTGTCGTCGTGCAGGACATTCTGGAGCAGGTTCTGCGCTTCCGGCAGGCGCGTCGGTTCGCGGCCCACCAGGCGGAGCACTTCCTCGACGGTTTTTTGGGGCTGGTTCGTCTGCGAATACAGTTCCAGCAGCTGCGTCGCATAGGCAGCGTCGGAGCCAGCCAGTTGCCGGCCGCGCAGGTAGGCGCGTTCGGCGTATTCGGGCAAGCGGTGGAGCCGGAACGCCGTGGCGGCGGGTTCTACCAAGGGTGCGCTTAGGCCCTGCAGTAGTTTTTCGTAATGCTTGCGGGCGGCGGGTTCGTCGCCGGCGGCGGTCAATACCGTCCCCAGATCGACACCGGCGCCCGTCAGGGCGGGGGCGTGGCGGGTGGTGCGGCGGACCAGCTTCTCGGCGTCCTTATAAAGCTTCAGCGCCAGCAGCGTCCGCAGGTAATCCGGGTAGGCCAGGGCGCCCTCGCGCACGTCGGCGGGTAGCCCCTGGAACGTAGCGGCGGCTTTGGCCCAGTCTTCTTTCCGGGCATATTCCTTGGCCAAGGCCAGGTCTGTGGATTGGGCGCGGACGCTACCGGTCAGCGTCAGCAGAAGGAGAAGAGCGCCCAGCAGGCGCCGCAAAAACGGGAGGGGCATCAGCAACGGAACAGATCAGGGCCAGCCGACGCCGGTACGGCGCCCGTGCCGGCCCACTAACCACAAGGATACCGCAAAAAGTTGGCAGGTGAAACGCGCGGGCGGCGGCAGCATCGCGCGGGCCTCCCCGGCGGCGGGTGTTTTTTCGGCTCTCCGCCGACCGGCCGACCGGTTTGAACGACTTGCGCCGAACAATTGGCCCGCGTTGCCGACTTTTGGGGAACGCCCAACCGGGCGTTGCTGCTGCCTTGTCGCTTTCCGTTCCCACCGAATCCGCCGCTTTGGTTGCCCTGCGCGCCGAGCTGGCCGCTGAGCGCGCTGCCCGCGTTGCCGCCGAAGCGCGGGCGGACGCGGCCGAAGCGCGTCTGCACCAAATCAGCGAGCTGCTGCCCGTCACGATGTTGTTGCTGAGCGCCGAAGGCCGCATCGAGTTGCTCAACCGGGCTTACGGTACGCTATTCCAGTTGCCGGATGCGGTCTGCGCGGCGTTGGTAGGGCAGCAGGTGGCCGCGCTCTTTCCGTTGCTGGCTCCGCATCTGGCCGACCCCACGGGCTTCACGGCCCGCAGCCAGACGATCAGTGCCGGTGGCCAGACCGTGCTGGCCGACCCCGTGGCCCTGGCCGACGGCCGCCGGATGGAGCGCGACTACGTGCGCCGACCCGACGGCGGCTGGCTGCTGACGTACCGCGACGTAACCGCCCGCGATCAGGCCCGCCACGACCAGCGCCGCGCCGAAGTGCGCGCGGCCCAAATTGTGCGCGAAGTGCGCATCGGGTTGCTGCTGGTGAATGAGGACGACGAAATCGTGCTCATCAATCAGCAATACTGCGACCTGTTCGGCCTGCCCGATGCCGCCGACGCGCTGCTGGGCACCAGCGGCGAGGCGCTGCTGCGGCGCGTCAGTCCGCTCTACCCGCACCCGGCCCAGCGCCGCCGCCAAGTGCTGGCCCAGCGCGCCGCCGGCCGCAATGTGTTCAACGAGTTGCTGCCCCTGACGGACGGCCGGACCCTGGAGCGGGACTATATCATTCTCGACCCCGATGCCAACGGCTACGCTGGCCAACTGGCCTGCTACCGCGACGTGACCGAGCGCGAGCAGGCCCGCCGCGCGCAGCGCCGCTCGGAGGCGCGCGTGGCCTTGATGCTGAATGCCTTGCAGGTGGGTCTGGTGTTGTTCGATGCCGGGGGCCACGTCCTGCTGCTCAACGAGGCGCTCCTGAAACTGCTGGGCCTGGAAACCGACCTGCGCCCCGCCGCGCTGGCCGGCATCAGCGCCGCCGACCTGCTCACGACGCTGCTGCCCGCCTTTGCCGCCCCCGAACAGGTGCAGGCTTGGGCGCAGATCGTGCCGCGCGGCGGAATCCCCGTGCGTGACCTGCAACTGGCGCTGGTGGGCGGGCGGATGCTGGAGTTCGACATCCGGCCGCTCGATGAATCGGCGGGCAGCGGCTGGCTGGTGGCTGCCCGCGATGTGACCGCCCGCGAAGCCCGCGAAGCCGAACTGCGCACGGCGTCGCAGATTCCGGAGCAGGACCCGAACCCCCTCGTGCGCCTCAACGCCGACGGTGAGGTGCTCTACGCCAATCCGGCAGCCTGGCGGGTGCTGGATGCCCTGCCCGACGAGGCCCGCGACGGAATGCGGGCCCGCAACGGCATCGTGGCCCGCGAAGCCCTCGCGGACGGGGTGCCGCGTCAGCGCGAAAGTACCCTCGGCCCCCGTCGGTACCAGACCGTGATCGTGCCGTTTCAGGCGGAGGCTTACATCAACATTTATATGGTGGATGTGACCGCGCGCCGCGCTGCCGAGGAACAGGTCGCCGCTCAGCGCGCTTTCTACGAGCTGATTCTCGACAGCCTGCCCGCCGATGTGGCCGTCTTTGACGCGGATCTGCGCTACGTTTACCTGAACCCCCAGGCCCAGGCCGATCCGGCAATGCGCGCCTGGATTCTGGGCCGTTCGTACGCCGATTATTATACGCGCAAAGGCCTACCCCTGAGCGATTCGGAGCGCCGCCGCCAGGTGCTGACGGAAGCCCGCGATACCGGCCGGATCGTGAGCTGGGAAGATATCCTGCCCCCGTCCAGCGAACACGGTAAGCCCCGCACCCTGCGGCGCTTCGTGCGCCCCACGTACCATCCGGACGGCAGCCCGCACCTGCTCATCGGCTACGGCGTGGACGTGACGGCCGTCGTGGAAGCCCAGCGTGCCATTGCCGCGCAACGTACGTTCTACGAGAGCATCCTCGACCACCTGCCTTCCGACGTGGCCGTGCTGGACGCCGAGTTGCGTTATCGCTACCTCAACCCGCAGGCCGTGCGCAATCCGGAGATGCGGCAGTGGCTCATCGGGCGCACCGACTTCGACTATGCCGCGCGGCGTAAGATTTCCACCGAACGTGCCGAAGCCCGGCTGGTGGTGCTGCGCCGCGCTCTGGCCAGTCGCCAGATCGAAACCTGGGAAGAAGGGCTACCGCAGGCCGATGGCTCGACGCATTACCTGCGGCGCTATGTACAGGCTGTGTACGAGCCAGGTCCGGACGGGCCGCTGCGGCTGCTGATCGGCTACGGCGTCGATGTGACGGCCATCCGGCAAGCTCAGCGCGCCGCCGAAGACAGCGCCCGCGCCCGCGAAAACTTCCTGGCCAATATGAGCCACGAGATCCGGACGCCGATGAACGGGGTGCTGGGAATGGCCGCGCTGCTGGCCAAAACGCCCCTCAACGAGCAGCAGCGCGAGTTTGTGGATACACTACGCACCTCCGGCCGGCATTTGCTGATGCTGGTGGACGACGTGCTCGACCTGGCCAAGATCAACTCCGGCAAGCTGGAACTGGAGCAGACGGCCTTCGACCTGTCGGCAGCGCTGCGCGTGGCTGTGCAGACGCTCCACAGCCGGGCCGACGAGAAAAACCTGTACCTCGTGGCCCGCCCCCTGGCGCTGACCAACCCCTGGATGCTCGGCGACCCCCACCGCCTGAATCAGATTCTGTTGAACCTGATTTCCAACGCCCTCAAATTCACCGATCACGGCGGCGTGACGGTGTACGGCCGGGTGGTGCGCGAAACGGCGGAAACCGTGACCGTCACGCTGCTCGTGGAAGACTCCGGCATTGGTATCGCCCCGGATAAGCAAGCCGCTGTTTTTGAGGATTTTACGCAGGCCTACGCCGACACCACGCGCCGCTACGGGGGCACCGGCCTGGGGCTGACCATCTCGCGCGCCTTGGCCGAACAGATGGGCGGCGTCCTGCGGTTATCCTCGATGCCCGGCGAGGGTACCACCTTCGGCCTGACCCTGACGTTGCCCCGCACTACGCCGCCGGCCGTGCCGCCCCCCGCAGAAGTTGCCCGCCTGGCGGCGGCCGTGCCCGACGTGCCGCTGGCCGGCGTCCGGGTGCTGCTGGTGGAAGACCACGACGTGAACCGCCAGGTAGCCGAGCTGCTATTGCAGCATCTGGGTGCCACCATCGACGCGGCGGCGTCCGGTCCGGAAGCGCTGGCCCTGGCGCAGGTGCATTGTTACGACGTGGTGCTGATGGATATTCAGATGCCCGGAATGAGTGGCCTCGACGTCACCGCCGCCCTGCGCCGCGACCCCGACCCCCAACGCGCGCAGCTGCCCATCATCGCGCTCACGGCCAATGCGTTTGCTTCGGACCGGGCCCGCTACCTGGCCGCCGGAATGGACGCCTGCCTCACCAAGCCCTTCGAGGAAGTCGAGTTGGTCCGGCTGGTGCGGACGCTGCTCCATCAGCCGCCCCTGGCGCCGCTCGCCCCGGCGCCCCCGGCCGAGGAAGCGCCCGTGCCGCTGGTGCCGGACAGCGACCGTCCGGTATTTCCGGCCACGCTGCTGCGCCTCGGCCACGGCGACCGCGTCTTCGCCCGGAGGATACTCGACTCGTTTCGGGCGTCCACGCCGGACCTGCTGGTGCGCCTCAACGCGGCCCTGGAAGCCGGCGATGGCCCTGTTGCCGCTGAAATTGCCCATCGGCTGGTGCCTACCATCCGGATGCTCGACGCCCCCGACCTGGCCGCCATTCTCGTGGAAATCGAACTACTGCCCGCTACCGACCCCGCCTGGCCCGATACCGTCGCCTTCGCCACCCAGGAACTGGCCGAAGTGCTGGCGCAGGTGGCAGCTTTCGAGGGATGAACGGGCGCCGGGTCCGGAAAACCCGGTTGAAGCCGGATGGTGATTACGCGCCGGGCTTCCCGTACCTTTGCGGCCCGATTCGGCGCCATAGGGGCGCCCGGACGGGTTAAAGCCACTGTTTGACAGATGAAAAGCCTTGAGATTGTAGGGTTTAAAAGAGCGAATCTCGGCAAGAAGGAAGCCCAGGCCCTGCGCCACGACGCCATGGTACCGTGCGTACTGTACGGCGGCGCTGAGCAGGTTCACTTCCACGCGCCGATGATTATGTTCCGGGAGCTGGTGTATTCGCCGAGCGTGTTCGAGACGACCATCGACATCGAGGGCACGAAGTACCGCGCCATTTTGCAGGATTTCCAGATGCACCCGGTCAGCGAAATGCTGCAACACGTGGACTTCCTGGAATTGCAGGACGGCAAGGAAGTGAAGATGGACATTCCGGTGAAGTTCGTGGGCACTTCGCCCGGCATTCAGGCCGGCGGCAAGCTGGTCACGAAGCTGCGCAAGCTGAAAGTGAAGGCGTTGCCCGAAAACCTGCCGGATTTCGTGGAAGTCAATATCGAAGGGCTGGAACTCGGCCGTTCGATCAAAGTAAACAAGGTGGAAGCCCAGGGCTATAAAATCCTGAGCGATCCGCAGGCGCCCATCGCCACCATCTCCATCCCGCGCGGCCTGCGCTCGCAGATGGAGGACGACAAGAAAGCCGCCGGCGGCAAGAAATAGCCCACCCGGCTGCCGTGCAAGCGCCCCGCTTCGCCCCAAAGGGCGGGGCGGGGCGTTTTGGTGTGCAACCTGCTGACCGCATCCGGCCGTAGGTGCATTCAGCGCTACCTTGTCCCCGCTTCGCGCCCTCCTCTCCCGGCTGACCTTTATCCCGGTTACCGGTTATGCCTGCCGATGACTGACGCCCCCGCCCTTGCTCCCGCCACTGCTGAACTGGCTGCCGCCGTGGCCGCAGGCCTCGGCGCCGCTCCCCGCCGCCTCAGCTCCCGCTTTTTCTACGACGACGCGGGCAGCGACCTGTTTCGGCAGATTATGGCGCTGCTCGAATACTACCCCACCCGCGCCGAGCTGGCCCTGCTGACCGCCCACGCGCCGGCCCTGGCGGCTGCCCTGGCCCCGCCGCCCGGCGAGCCGCTGCACCTGGTGGAGCTGGGCGCCGGTGATGGCCTCAAGACGCGCGTCCTGCTCCAGGCGCTACTGGCGGCGGGCGTGGAGCTGGAGTACGTCCCCATTGATATCTCCGCCGCCGCCCTGGCGGGCCTCACCGCCGCGCTGGCCACCGAAATGCCCGCCGTGCGCGTCGCGCCGCTGGAAGCCGAATACACGGCGGGCCTTCGCGCCCTGGCCGCCCGGCCCGGCCGAAAAGCGGTGCTGTTTCTGGGGTCGAACATCGGTAATTTCGACGAAGCCGGCCGCCAGCACTTTCTTCGCAGCCTCGCCGCGCATCTGACGGCCGCCGACCGCCTGCTCGTGGGCTTCGACCTGCGGAAAAATCCCCGCCGGATTCACGCCGCCTACGACGACGCGGCCGGCGTCACGGCAGCGTTCAACCTGAACCTGCTCCGGCGCTTGAACCGCGAACTGGGTGCCGATTTCGACCTCGGTGCCTGGCAGCATCACGCGGCGTACGACCCCCAGACCGGCGCCATGCGCGCCTGGCTCGTCAGCCGGCAGGCCCAAACCGTGCAGGTGGCGGCGCTGGGCCAATCCTTCGATTTCGCGCCCTGGGAAGCCATTCACACCGAAGACTCGCACAAGTTCACGCTGCCGCAGATCGCCGCCGAAGCCTCCCGCGCCGGGCTGCAGGTAGTAGCCGCGTTCGGTGATCCGGAAGCCGAAGAAGCTTTTGCTGATGTGGTGCTGGCGCCCTGTTGAGCGGCGAGCTGCAAGTCACAAGCGGTAAGCCAATCTGCTGATAAAAAATAAAACGGCGAAGTCCAAATGGTTTGGGGTTTCTGGCTGGCCACTTGAGCTACTCGACGATTTAAACCATCCGCACCACCACCGCCCGCATCGCTTCGCGACTGGGTTGCTGCGGGGCGGAGCCCCTGGCTACACGCACTCGCGCTTCGCGCTTCGCACCACCACCACCTCACCACCACTTCACCACCTCACCACCCCCACCACCACCATCACCACCATCACCAACCTTTCCGCCGGCTACGGCCCCTTTGCTACGCCCGCCGTGGCCCTCGACGCGGCTCGCGCCGCTCTGGCCGACCCTGCGCGCCTGCACCCCGGCCCGGCGCAGGGGTTGCCGGCACTTCGGGAGGCCATTGCTGACCGCTACCGGCGTACGGCCGGCCTTGTGGTGGATTCGGCGCGTATTGTCGTGACGCCGGGCACGAAGTACGCCGTTCACGCGCTGCTGCAAACGCTGCTGCAACCCGGCGACGAGGTGCTGATACCCACGCCCAACTGGTTCGGTTTTCACCAACTGATGACCCGTGCCCTGGGCGCGACGTTGCGCCTGTTGCCCCTGGACGCGGCCGACGGTTACGCCCTGCCGCCGGCCGCCGTGGTGGCCGCGCTCACGCCCCGGACCAAGCTGCTGATTCTGACCAACCCCGGCAACCCCACCGGCCGCGTGTATTCTTTGGCCGAACTGGACGCCGTGCTGACAGCCGTGCGCGCGGCGCGCCCCGACGTATGGGTGCTGAGCGATGAGATCTACGACGGCATCACATTCGAGCCAGGCCTTCGACCCGCGCCCACCGTGTTAGCGCTGCCCGACCCCGGTGGGCGGCAAGTGGTGATTAACGGCTTCTCGAAGTCGCTGGCGATGGCGGGCTGGCGGGTGGGTTACCTAGTGGCGCCGCCCACTCTTACGCCAATACTGACCCAGTATCTGCTGGATACCGTGTCGAGTGTGGCACCGCTGAACCAACTGGCCGTGGCCGCCGCCACCGATCACTTCGAGGCTGTGACGAGCGAGCTACTGACCGCATTAGTGCCTGCCCGTGAAGTACTGCTGAGCGGGCTCGACCGGCTCGGCGTTCCGGCGCTTCCAGCCCAGGGTGCGTATTACGCTTTCGCCGACCTGCGTCCGTGGCTGCCCGCTGGCTTTGCTTCAGAAGCGGCGGCTTCGGCGGTGCTTTTTACCCGGCTGCGCGACGAATTCGGGTTACTCCTGATCGACGGCGCTACTTGCGGCGCGCCCGGCTTTGCCCGTATTACGTTCGCCGCACCCGTGGCTGACCTGCGCGAGGGGCTCCGTCGCCTGGCGCGTGGGCTGCGGTAGGCGGATCGAAATCCGGCCGATCATCCGTGTGCGCGTCGTTATTTCTTCCTCTTTACTGCCTGCTACTGAATGTCTTCGGAAAAAGTCCTCAATCCTGCCGAATCCCTGGCCGGGCGCCTGTTGCGGGTCCGTGCCCGCACGGTGGCCATTTGTGCGCCGCTGCTGCCGGAAGACACCGTAGTGCAGCCGATGGCCGACGTATCGCCGCCGAAATGGCATCTGGCGCACACCACCTGGTTTTTCGAGACGTTCGTGCTGAAGCCTCAACTGTCGGGCTACCGCGAATTCGACCCGCAGTACGGGTACCTGTTCAACTCGTACTATAACCACCTCGGCACCCGCGTCATCCGCGACCAGCGCGGCACCGTGACCCGCCCCGGTCTGGCCGACGTATTGGCCTACCGCGCTTACGTGGACGCGGCGCTGAGGCAGTTTCTGACGGATACCGATGCCGTGCCAGCCGACCTCTGGCCCATCATCGAGCTGGGTATTCAGCACGAGGAGCAGCATCAGGAGTTGCTGCTGACGGATATCAAGTACATCCTGGGCACGAATCCGCTGGCCCCGGCCTACCTGCCAGCCGGGGGCGCGGCGCCAGCTTCGACGACGGCTGTAGCTACTACTGCGACGGCGCTGCTTCATCAGTTTCTGCCCGTCCCGGGCGGGCTGCACCCCATCGGTTTTACCGGCGCTGGCTTCTGTTTCGACAACGAGCAACCCCGCCATCAGGTCTGGCTCGACGCCTTTGAAATCGGCAACCGCCCCGTGACCAATGCCGAGTTCGCGGCCTTCATCGCGGCCGGCGGCTACGGCGATTTCCGCCACTGGCTCGCCGATGGCTGGGACGCCGTGCAGCGCCTGGGCTGGGAGGCGCCGCTCTACTGGGTGCGGACCGAAGGTGGCGAAGGCTGGCTGCGCTTCCGGCTGCGCGGCGGGCTGCTGCCCCTCGAACCCCACGCCCCCGTGACGCACCTGTCGTTCTACGAAGCCGATGCCTACGCCCGCTGGGCCGGTGCCCGGCTGCCCACCGAAGCGGAATGGGAAACCGCCTGCGCGCATTTCAATCCGGCGGCTGACCCCACGGGCGGCACGTTTCAGGAAGACGGCGAGGCACTCGACCCGCGCCCGGTGCCCGCCGACGCCGACCCCACGACGGCCCACCAGCTCCTGGGCGACGTTTGGGAATGGACCTACTCGGCCTACCACGCCTACCCCGGCTTCCGGGCGGGGCCGGGTGCCCTGGGCGAGTATAACGGTAAGTTTATGGTCAGCCAGTTGGTGTTGCGGGGCGGCTCGTGCGCCACGCCGCGCGCCCACATCCGGCCCACGTACCGCAACTTCTTCCCGCCCGACAAGCGCTGGCAGTTCAGCGGCCTGCGCCTGGCGCGGTAAGCGGCCGCCGGTATGGGACGAGGTATGGGATAAAAAGCGCAAACTCCCGGAGGTATGGGACAAAACGGGCGATTTTGCCCCATACCTCCGGGGGCTTAGCTAAGCAGGAGCAGTAACCGGCGGTTCAGAAAAAATTGATACCGCCCGACCGTTTGCCGTTCCAGTAGCCCTGCTTCGGCCAACGTATTGAGATGACGTGACGCCGTTTTGTAGTGAATCCCCGCGACCCGGCCCACCAGACTGGGGGTCGCAACCGGGTTGGCGAATACCGTTTCCAGCACTTCCACCGGAATGCGTTGCGGCAGCAGGCGGACGCGCTCCCGGTATTCGGCCAGCAGGGCCATAATCGCGAGCAGCGTGTCTTTTGTGGCACGGGCCTGTTCGTGGAAACCGCGCAGCATAAATAACAGGAAAGGCTCCCAAGCTGCTTCGGCCGAGACCGCCAGCAGGCGCTGGTAGTATTCAGTTCGGTGCCGGTTGATGAAGCCGCTGATGAAGAGCGTGGGCTGCGTGAGCAACCCTTCCTGCACCAAGTGCAGTACCATCAGAATACGCCCGGTGCGCCCGTTACCATCACCAAACGGATGGATGGCCTCGAACTGGTAATGGCCGATGATAGCGCCAAGCAGGGGATCGAGGCCGTTCGGGGGGCGATCGATGAACCGCTCCCAGTTGCCCATCAGGCGGCTGATATCGGCGGCGCGGGGCGGCGTATAAATCACGTCCTGCGTCAGGGAGTTGACGATCCGGTTGGGCGTCTGGCGGTAGCCGGGCGGTTGCATCGGTAGCAGCCGTTGCTGGATACCGACAATCAGGCGCGACGATAACGTGAGGGCCGGTAGCTGGTCGGTGCCCCACCGAACCGCGTCGCTGTAGCGTAGTACCTCCTTATCGGCCGCGTGCCGCTCGGCTTCCGGAAACAAGACCTGTTGGAGGGCGACCTCGACAGTGGTATGAATGTTCTCAATTTCGGAACTCGCCACGGATTCGCGCACGATGGCTGGCGAGAGCAGCAGCATCGGGTTAGGCAGGGCCAGGGAATAGCCTTTCAACTCGCCCAATTCTACCCGTGCAGCCAGCAGCGCCGCCCCGACAGCGGGCGTCAGCAGATCGCCGGCCGGTGGTAGCTCGGGCAAATCGAATGGTACATCTGGGAAAAAAGGCATCTGGGCGGGCGTGAGGTATGGGACAAAACTAGCCTTTTTGTCCCATACCTCCGGGGGTTTGCGCCTTTTGTCTCATACCTCGTCCCACACCGCACGCCTGATCTCCGGGGGCATCTGTAAAGCAAACCGGCCTTTCCTTTACAGGTGCCCGGCCAGCAAGCGCCGGTTGGAGCTTTTTTCGGGCGCTTCCGGCCCGGCCCGGTACCTTTGCCGGCAGTTTTTCACCTTCTTACTCTGTTCCACTGGATGAGCAGCCAAGACCACGTGTCCGATTCAGCAAAAACCCCGATCACCGTTGCGTATGGCGACGGCATCGGCCCGGAGATTATGACCGCCGCCCTGCGCGTCCTCGACGCGGCGGGCGCTAACCTGACGTACGAAGTCATCGAGATCGGCGAAAAAGTCTATCAGCGCGGGCTGACGGCGGGCATCGAAGATTCGTCGTGGGCGTCGCTGGCGCGTACTAAGGTCTTCTTCAAGTCGCCGATCACCACGCCCCAGGGCAGCGGCTACAAGAGCCTCAATGTGACGACCCGCAAGACGCTCGGCCTCTTCGCCAACGTGCGCCCGTGCGTGGCCTACGCGCCGTTCGTGCACACCCGCCACCCGGCGATGGACGTGGTCATCATCCGCGAAAACGAGGAAGACCTGTACGCCGGCATCGAGCACCGCCAGACCCGGCAGGTCTATCAGACGCTGAAACTGATCACGCGGCCGGGGTCGGAAAAGATTGTCCGCTACGCCTTTGAGTATGCCCGCCGCAACGGCCGTAAGAAGGTAACCGTGATGGTGAAGGACAATATTATGAAGCTCACCGACGGGGCGTTTCACGAGATTTTCAAGACCGTCGCGCTGGAGTACCCGGACATCCAGACCGATTCGTACATCATCGACATCGGCGCCGCCCGCCTGGCCGACACGCCGGAGTGGTTCGACGTGATCGTGACGCTGAACCTGTACGGCGACATCATCTCCGACATTGCGGCGCAGGTTTCCGGCTCCGTCGGTTTCGGCCCATCGGCCAATATCGGCGATAAAGCCGCGATGTTCGAGGCCATCCACGGCTCGGCGCCCACCATTGCCGGGCAGGACATTGCGAACCCGTCCGGCCTGCTGCTTTCCGGCGTGATGATGTTGCTGCACTTGGGCAAAAACGCTGAGGCTGAGCGCATCCACAACGCCTGGCTGCGCACCGTCGAGGACGGTATTCACACCGCTGACATCTACACCGAAGGCCAGAGTACCCAAAAAGTCGGCACCCAGGCCTTTGCCGACGCCGTGGTGGCCCGCCTCGGTCAGGAGCCGACGCGCCTGCCGAAAGCCAGCTATCCGGTCAAGGAGGCGATGCCGACCATCGTGCCGGTGCTGCCTGTGCCAACGGAGAAGACGCTTGTCGGGTCCGACATTTTTCTGGACTGGACCGGCCTGCCAAGTGGTATGGACGCCATCGCCGCGCAGGCCGTGCCGGGGCTACGGCTGCTGGCTGCCTCGAACCGGGGGCTGCGCGTGTGGCCCGGTCAGACCTCGCAGGAGGTCTTCGTGGATCACTGGCGCCTGCGTTTCGTGAGTGCAACCGGTGAGAACGCGCCAGTGGCGCCGCTCGACCTCATCGAGCAGCAGCGCCAACTGACGGCCGCCGGTTATGACGTCATCAAGACTGAAAACCTGTATCTGTTCGACGGCAAAGTCGGTTACTCGCTGCTGCAAGGGCAGTAAGGACCGCTGAACTGCGTGTAGCGCCCCGCTGGAAGCTGACTTCCGGCGGGGCGCTGTTTTTTCCGGCACCCGGACAACGGTTCCGCTTTGGCTCGGCTCCCGTACCAACGGCGCGGGTAGCGTCGTTTCTTTGCATATGGCAACGTTTCGGCCCTTTTTTCTGCTCGTTCTGATGGTGGTGGCCGGGCTTTCGGCCCGCGCCCAGCGGCCCACGCCGGAGGTTCACGGCCTGACTGGCACCTACTACCGGGGCGTGTATTTCGGTGAGAAAGCGTTGACCCGCACCGATGCCGTGATCGCTTTCAACTGGGAAGGCACCTCGCCGGCGCCGGAGCTGCCGCGCGAAAACTACTCCGTCCGCTGGACGGGCTTTCTGCAAGCGCCCAAAACGGGGACGTACACGCTGGTAGTCACCGCCGACGACGGAATGCGCATCTGGCTCGGCAACGGCATCGTGCTGGACGAGTGGCGCCCCCAGCCGCCCACCACCTTCCGGGTGCAGGTCAAGCTGACGGCCGGGCAAGTGTACCCGCTGCGGGTGGACTATTTCCAGCTCGGTTACCAGTCGCGCGCCCAACTGAGCTGGATTCCGCCCGACGCCCCTAAGCCGAAAAACGTGTCTACGCTATTTGGACTGGTGGATGCGCCCCCGAGGCCGACGCCTATTCCGGCCAGTGTTCTGTTCGTGAAACGGCCGGAACCGCCCGTAGAGCGGGTGGCGACGGCATCGGTGCCGCTAGCGGTACGCGCGCCAACTGCGGTGCGGCCGCCTGCGCCACAACCCGTGGCCGTGCCGGTGCCGGTAGCGGCACCTTTGACCAAGCCAGTCGCAGTACGGGCTCCCGTTACGTCGGCGGCGCGCCGACCTACGCTCCGTCCGGCTCGGCGGGTAGCAGCGGTACCGCGCACGGTGCCAGTTCGGGTGATGCCGGTTCGGGTGGCGCCGGTGCGCTCGCGTCCGGCACCCATTCGGCCACGCCCAGCCGTGGCTGCGCGGTTACGTCCATCGGTAGCGCCCCCTGCCCCGCCGGTGGTGGCGCCCGCGCCGGTTGTCACCCCCGCAAAACCCTTCAGCACCCTGGCGCGGGGCACCACGCTGGCCATTCCGAATCTGTACTTCGAGCAGGGCAAGCCGCGTCTGCAACTGAATTCGGCCGACGTGCTGGACGATCTGGTGGCCGCTCTGAAAGCGCAGCCCGCTCTTCAGATCGAAATCGGGGGCCACACGGATAACCTCGGCGACGCCATCCTGAACCAGCGCCTTAGTCAGGAGCGCGCCCTGCGGGTGCGCGATTATCTGGTCGAGCGCGGCATTGCCCCGGCCCGCCTCACGGCCGTGGGCTACGGCGGCACCCGCCCCATTGCCGACAATACCGACGCCGGGCAGCGCCCCCGCAACCGCCGCGTAGAGGTGACCGTGCGCTAGGGCCGCTTCAAACCAGCGTCAGGCGCTGGGTTTGGCGTTCCATCACCCTTTCGGTGGGCAACTCGTCCGGAGCTTTTCCGGGCTGCATCGCAGCATTGCAGACGTTGGCATCCTGCCCCAGAAACTGCAAATGCGTCCGGCCCCAACTGGTGAGCGCCTGTAGGACCGGGCGTAGCGTCAGCCCGTGCGCGGTTAGATCATATTCCACGCGGGGCGGCACTTCGGGGTACACCGTGCGCCGAACCAATCCGGCATCCTCCAGTTCCCGAAGCTGCTGGGTCAGCATTTTCTGCGTGACGCCGGGAATCGCTTTTTTTAGGGCGCCAAAGCGCTGAGTTCCCTGAGCGAGCTGCGAAAGGATGAAGACTTTCCACTTACCGCCCAGCACATCCAGCGAAGCGGTGGTGGGGCAGACCGGTTCTTTTCGGGTGATTCGCATAAAAAAGAGGTTGATAGTCAGCGAAGGTTACTTTTGGGTACCGGCACCACTTTCGGGTACCTACTTGACAAAGGTATACCAGGCCCGCCACCTTTGCAGCGCTTTCCGGCCAGGGTGGTCGGGCAATCATTCAGCTTTCAACTGAAATGCAGAAATTACAAGGAAAAGTCGCCCTCATCACGGGTGGAAACTCGGGCATCGGTCTCGCTACCGCCCATTTATTTGCCCAGGAGGGTGCCACAGTCATCATCACCGGCCGCGACCAGGCTACGCTCGACGCGGCGGCGACGGCCATTGGCCACGGTGCGCGTGCCATTCAGGCCGACACCACTTCGCTGCCAGCGCTGGACGCGTTGTTTACCACCGTCCGAGCCGAGTTTGGCGGTCTCGACACGCTCTTCGTGAACGCGGGCGTAGCCGAATTTGCCTCGTTGCAGGAAAGCGACGAAGCCCTGTATACCCGGCAGTTCGACACCAACGTGAAGGGCGCCTTCTTCACCATTCAAAAGGCCGAGCCGCTGCTGCGCGACGGTGGCACGGTGGTCATCAATGCCTCGGTGGTGGCGCACATTGGCATTCCCGGTGCCACGCTGTATTCGGCCACGAAAGCGGCCGTGCGGTCGCTGGCGCGGGGCCTGAGCCTGGAAATGGCGGGGCGCGGCATCCGTGTCAACGTGGTTAGTCCTGGCTATGTGCGGACTCCCATTTACAACCGGCTGGGAATGGACGATGCAATGATCGACGGCGATTTTGCCGCTGGCCAGGTGGCGCCCGTGGTGCCCGCCCGCCGTTTCGGCTTGCCGGAAGAAATCGCAAAAGCCGCACTGTTCCTGGCGTCCAGCGATTCGAGCTACGTGGTGGGCGAAGAAATTCTGGTTGATGGTGGGCTGGCTGCCGTGGGTGCTCCCGGCGTCGTGCGCGGCTAATGTTTGAGGGAGACAGGTAAAAGCCTGGCCCGGTACCCTCCCGTTGGGGCCACCCAGCTTTTGCTTATCCCGACACCTGTTTTTAACAAGCTAACAATGAGTCAGTCAATGAAAGCTGTCCGTTTTCACGCCTACGGCGGTTCGGACGTACTACAGTACGAAGACGCCCCACGCCCCGAAGCCGGGCCGGGCGAAGTATTGATTCAGGTCCGGGCGGCGGGCGTAAATCCCGTGGACTGGAAAATCCGGGAAGGGTACCTGAAGGATTTCTTTCCTCTGACGCTCCCGTTCACGCTGGGCGCGGATGCTGCCGGTACGGTGGCGGGCGTAGGGACGGGCGTAACGGAGTTTGCGGTCGGCGATGCCGTGTACGGTCCCGTCCGGATGAACCAAAATGGCGCTTACGCCGAGTTTGTGACCGCTCCCGCCGCGTTATTGGCGCCCAAGCCCGCCTCGCTGACGTTCCCGGAAGCCGCCTCGCTGCCGGTAGCCGTGCTCACGGCTTGGCAGGCGCTGACTACCGCGGGTTTCGCGGCCGGGCAATCGGTCCTGGTTCACGCGGCGGCTGGCGGCGTCGGCTCGATGGCTGTGCAACTGGCCAAAGCCTGGGGCGCGAGCCGGATCGTGGGGACGGCCTCGGCCCGCAACGCCGACTATGTGCGGGCGTTGGGTGCCGACGAGGTGATCGATTATCAGAACACTCCTTTTGAAACCATTGCGCCCGTGGACGTCGTGCTCGACGGCATCGGCGGCGACGTGCGGGCGCGCTCGTGGCAGGTGCTGCGCGACGGCGGTTTTCTGGTCAGCATCGCGGGCGCCCCGGTGGAAGTGCCAGCCGAGGCAGCGGCGCGCAGTTTACGCGGCGCCAGTACCGGAATGCAACCCAGTGCCGAACGCCTGGGGGCCGTCAATGACCTGGTCGGGCGTGGGGCGCTGAAGCCGCTGGTGGAGGCGGAAGTGCCGTTGGCCGAGGCCGCCCGCGCCCTGGATCTGAGCCAGCGCGGCCCGGTGCGCGGCAAAATCGTGCTCACGGTCGCCGCCTGACTATCGGCAGATTAGCGATTGCCCCGCTCTGGTACCGATCGTTCGGGTACCGGGGCGGGGCAAAGTGGGTTAACGCAGTTGCAGATCGAACCGGCCGTCGGTGAGCCGCAGCGTATCGACCGGGACGGCTGAGTTGGGGAAAGGGCGCGTCACGCCGCGGAAAGCGAAGCTGCCGGCCAGGATACCTTGCGCGGAATCGTAACGGGTGATAATGAGCTGGCTGCCGCCCAGGCTGTCGGCGAAGTAGGTTTGGTTGCCCGCCGCGATGCTGTAAGAAGCTACATTCTCAGCCCAGTCCGGGAAAAACAGGGCGTAGGTGCCCGCGCCGTGAAATCCTTCGCTCAGTTCGATGCGCAGCGTGGTGGCATCGGGGCCGGTGCCCTGCACAGCCTGTAACAGCAGGCGGCCGGTGCTGACGCGGGCCGTCATCGTCGAGGCGGCGGATGTCGGTAGCCAGGGGCGCCCGTTGACGTAGCAGCCCAGCGTATTGGCACCTGCCTGGGTGGCGGCGGGCAGGCCGGGAAGCTGCGGGGTAGGGTCGTTCTGTTGGCAGCTGCCCAGCAGCAGCAGCAGGGCCAGTAGGGGCAGGCAGGCAGGGAAAAGCAGCAGTTTCATCGGGAAAAAGCGAAGCGAAAAACGAGCGGGAAACCGCGCCGGACGGTGGCGAGGGAGAGGCGATGGCCTTCTCTCGTTAATGTCGGGGGCTTGCCAGAGGTTAATCTGTTTTTCGGACGAACTGCTCAAAAACGGCCCTGAAGGGGTCAGGAGGGCCGAAAAAAAATTATTCCGTAGGAGGCGCCTACCTCCGGGGGAGGCTCAAAACGGCACCACCATTTTTACGCTCAGGTTCCGGCCCGGCGCGTAGATGCCGAGGCGCCCGGTGGGCGAGGCGGCGTAGTATTCGAAGTATTTCAGCCGGTTAAGGTGCGCCTGATAGGCAGTGTTCAGCAGGTTATCGACCTGCACGAAGAGCTGCGCCACCTCGCGGCCGGTGCCGGTGCGGAGCGTCGTGCCGGCGCCCGCGCCCCACAGCACGTAGCCGGGCGTGGCGGTTTCGGCGCCGTCCACGGCGTAGAAACGGGTCTGGCGGGCGGTGGCGTCGGCGGTGATGCGCAGGTAGCTGGCCGTCAGGCGACTGTTGGGCCGGTCCGGCGCCGTCAGTCGCAATTCGTTGCGGATTTGCGGGGCTGGAATCAGCGGCAGGTAGCGGCCGGCGGCGCCCACGCGCTCGCGCAGGGCAGGGTTGTCGTTGCGGCCGATGACGAGCGCCGCGCCCGTCCGCAGGCTGAGCCAGGGCGTGGCGGCGGGGTGCAGGTTCACGGCCACTTCGCCGCCGTAGAGCGTGGCGGCGGCCTGCTGAAACTGGTACGTGGCGTTGCCGGGCACCACTTCCACGGGCCGGCCCTGGTCGTCGAAAAGGCGCGCCTGATAGATGAAATTTTCGACGCGGTTATGAAACGCCTCGGCGCTGAGGTCCAGTCCGCCCGACTTCCAAAGCACCCCGACATCAACCTGGCGGCTGAATTCGGGCCGGAAGCTCCGGTTGCCCAGGTACACGATGTGCGCGCCGGGGTCGAGGCCGTTGGAGCCGATTTCGGGGATGTTCGGCGCCCGGTAACCGCGCGCGAGGTTGGCCCGCAGCACCAGGTGTTCGCCCAGCGCGTAGGAGCCGCCGAGGCTCGCCGACACGCCCCGATACGTTCGCCGGAACGCGGCAAACGGCCGTTCGGCGCCGGGCGTGGCGGCATCAGCGGGGCCAGTGAAGCCGGTGGCGGGGTTCGGCGCAACGTAGAAATCCGCCCATTGCACCCAGCGCAGGTCGTAGCGCAGGCCGCCGGTCAGCTCCAGCGGGCCGACGGTCTTTTTCAGCACGCTGAACGCGCCGAGGTCCGTCAGGTCGTAGGGCGGAATCGGGAAGTCGGTGGCGTTCTGGTGGCGGTTGCGCTGGGTCATTCCGTTGGTTCCAAAGGTCAGCTCGAAGCCCCGGACGGC
>JANPLI010000013.1:0-13955 GCA_031426455.1 Hymenobacteraceae bacterium
CGGCCGGGGCCACCCAGGTGGCGTTGCCGCCGGCATCCGAGGTCAGCACCCGGCCGCTGGCCGCGCCGGTGGTCACTTGCAGGGCGCTGGTGCGGGTGGTGCCCACCACATCGAGGGCGGTCGAGGGCAGGTTGGTGCCCACCCCGAGGCGAAAGTTGGTGTTGTCCCAGAACAGGCGCGCGTTGTTTTGCGCCAGCGTGGTACCGTTGCTGAACGGGAGCGAGCCGCTGGTGAAGGCCGGCAGCGAGAACGAACCTTTGTTGTTGAACGTGGTCCAGTCGGTGCTGGTCAGGAAACCGTTTTGGCCGCTGGTGGCGGCGGGTATACTCAGGGCCGTACCTGCGCCGTTGCCGGTCAGCGGGGCGCTCACGTTGGTCAGGCCCGTAGCGGCCGGGGCGGTCCAGATGGCGTTGCCGCTGGCATCCGAAGTCAGCACCCGGCCGTTGGCCGCGCCGGTGGTCAGTTGCAGGGCGCTGGTGCGGGTGGTGCCATTCACATCGAGGGTGGTAGCGGGCGTGGGCGTACCGATGCCCACGCGCGGCTGGCCACCGAAGTTTTCCAGCGTCAGCGCCTGAATGCTGCCCGTGCCCGCTGCCGCCGAGCCGGCGGCGGTCGAGGCGTTATTGAGGTAAAAGTCGAGGGCGTTGCCACTCCCCAGGCCGCTGTTGTGGCGCGAGCGCAGCCAGTGCCGGAAGCCGCCGGCGCGGTACTGAAACGCCACGCCGCCAGGGTCGCCAGCACCGTCGCTATCGGCCCCGGCGGCCAGGTCGAGGCGGGCGGCCGGGGTGGGGGTGCCCAGGCCCACCTGCCCGCTGTTGCTGATACTCAGGCCGCTGCTGCCGCCGTTGCCCACCAGTTGGTTGGTGCCCAGGTTCAGGTTCTGGGTGGCGGTGTGGTTGCCCAGATTGTCACCGGCGGTGGCGGCATTGGGGATGTTGAGCCAGGCCCCGCCGAAATAATACCAGAAGCCGGCGGTGCCGTCGGTCTGAAACACCATCAGCCCGTCGGGCGGACTGGCGATGGCCGTGCGCTGGGCCGCCGTCAGGCGCGGAACCAGCAGGCCCTTGTCGGTGGCGCTGATCTCGAGGGCGGCTTTAGCATTTGGCGTGGTCGTGCCAATGCCCACGTTTTGGGCCAGGCCGGGCTGCGAAGCCGCTACCGTCAGCAGCAGCACGAGCAGCAGGGAAAAAAGTACGGATTTTTTCATCGTCGCTGACCGGACTGGCCGGAAGTACCCTGCCCCAACGGCGGAGCAGGCACTGCGAAGGTGGGCGCGCGGGGCGGGGCTTTGCAGCCCCACCGGCGCCAACCGCAGCGATTTGAGCGCCAACGACGGTCGGGCGCTACAGCCAGCGGCGATACCGGACGCTCACCCCAGCCGCGCCAGCGCCGCCAGCACGGCCGGGCGGTAGGTGCGCCCCAGGGGCACGGCACGGTCGCCGGTCAGGGTCAGGGTTTCGTAGGCCACGGCGACGATAGCCCCTGCCGCCACCACGAACGAGCGATGCGCCCGCACGAAGGCGCCCGCCGGCAGGCGTTCTTCGAGATCTTTGAGGGCCACGCGTGCCGTGTGGCGCCGCCCGGCGGCCGTGTGCAGGTGGCAATGGGCGTTATCGGCCTCGATGAGCAGGACCTCGGCGAGGCGGATTTTCAGCAACCGCCCACCTTCCCGCACGAACACGCCCCCCAGCAGCACGGCGCCGTCGGGCAGTTGGGCGCCGGGGTCGGGCGGCAGCCCCAGCGCCGTGGCGAAGTGCTGCAAGGCCAGCTCGATGCTGTGGCCCAGCAGCAGCCCGTTGTAGGGTTTGCCCAAAAACGCGAACGGCCCCACTTTGCGGGCGCGGGCAAAAGTGTCGTTGTCGGGGTAGGCCGTGACGAAGATGAGCGGCACCGGCCGCCGCTGGATTAGGGCGTGGGCCAATTCCACCCCGTCGCGGTCGCCGGCCAGGTTGATGTCGAGCAGCACCAGGTCGGGCTGCTCTTCCTCGAAGCGCACGAGCGCCTCCTCGGCTGTGGGCGCCACGCCCACCAGCTCGTACCCCAGCGAGCGCAGCAGGATACCTACTGACAGCGCCTGCACGGGGTCGTCTTCGACGGCCAGAATACGGATGGTGGTGTGAAGCAAAGCAAAAGACCGAACGCGCGGGCGCAAAGCTAAAGCAAGCGCAGAACTGATTTTAGGTACCGGGAGCCGAAAATCCCGCGTAACACTACGTCGGCCTGCTTCGCCGCCAACCGGAGCCCCCGCCCCCGCACACACGCGCGGGAAGCGCCAATAGCGTGACAAAGTGCCGGCGCCTCCCGGCAAGCCCCACCCACCTGAAACGCATAACGCCCGCTGGCACAAAGGCCAGCGGGCGTTACAGTCAAAGTTGGGGCGCCCCGACGGTTAGGGCAGCAGCACCTGGTCGATGACGTGGATGACGCCGTTGGTGGCCAGAATGTCGGCAATCGCGACGGCCGAGGGCGTGGTGTTGGTGCGGCCCTTCACTTTGGCGCCGCCCGTGGTGGTGATCGTGACGGTGTTGTTGGGCGCGCTGGCTCCGGTCGTGACGACCTGGTTATTGGTCAGGTCCGACGAAAAGACGCGCGCCGCCGCCGTGTGGTAGAGCAGGATGTTCTTGAGAGCCGCGATCTGCGCGGCGTCGGTGATGGCGCTGATGCTGGCGGCCGTTTTGAACGGATCCGGCAGGGCGGCAAAGGCCGCATCGGTGGGCGCAAAAACCGTGAAGTTGGCCGTGCCGCCGGAGAGCGTCCCGGCCAGGTCCGTCTTCACGACGGCCGCTACCAGGGCCGTCAGGCTGGTATTGCCCTGGGCAATCTGCACGATGTTCTGGGCGGGCGGCAGCAGCACCTTATTGATGGCGTGGACGACGCCGTTGGAGGCGTCGAGGTCGGCCGTCGTGACCTGCGTGCCGCCGTTGATGAACACCCCGGTGGCGTTCTTGGAGACGTACAGCGTGTTGTCGTTGATGCCCGTGGTGGCCGTGCGCTGCGTCACTTTCGCCCCGCTGGTGATGTCGGCGGCTTTCACCTCGCCGGCCAGCACGTGGTAGAGCAGGATGCCTCGCAGGGCGCTGATGGTGGCCGCATCCGTCGCCGCGATGGCCGTGATGCTGGCGGCGGTTTTGAACGGATCCGGCAGCGTGCTGAACGCCGCGTTGGTGGGGGCAAAAACGGTCAGTTGGGTGGTGCCGCTCAGGGTGGGCGCCAGGCCGGTTTTGGTCACGGCCGCCACGAGCGCCGAGAAGTTAGCGTCGCTCTGCGCCACCTCCACGATGTTTTTCTGCGCGGGCGCTGGGTCGTCATCATCTTTTTTGCAGGCGGTCACGCTCAGCAGCGCCGGCAGGGCGCCCACGAGGGCCAGGCGCATCCACGTACGGCGGGAAAGACGCGGGGTCGGAAACACAAAAGAAGCCATTGAAAATGAAGGAAATAAAAAGGCTAAGCGGTAGCAGCAACCGCGCGCGGCGCGGCGGTTTCCGTACGGCGGAACAAAAAGGAATCAGAAAGAGAAAAACCGTCGACCCCAGCTTTCCGGCCCCACGCGCAGAGCCCGAACACCAGTGCCTACGTCCGGGTCGGAGCCTAAGGCCCGCCGTCGTTTTCACCTGTCGTTGCCCCTATTGACTGACCAAGGGGGGCGATTACTGCCGACGGCAGAAAAAAAATTTCCAGGACCTGCGTAGCGGGTGCTGCCTGACGTGGTGGCGGCGTCCGGGTATGCGACCCCGTGTTCCTTTGCTCCTTTGCTCAAGACTCGCATACAGACTCAGGATCAGACTCGCATACAGACTCAGGATCAGACTCACAGTCGGGGTCACCGTTCGGTAGAATACCCGTGCTGAATCATCCCTGGCGACCCCGTAGGGGTTACCGTTCGGTAGAATACCTGTACATCAGGTCCGAAACCGCTCTAACGTGGTGTCGCGCGGAGTTGCGCGGAGTTTTACGCGGAGTTGCGCAGCGCCAAACCCGTTTTTGAATCCAGGACTTACGCACGCCGTCATTTTCGCCCCAGAAAGGGCCTTCGGCGGCCCCGTATTCAAGACTCACAACCGGGGCCATCTACCGGTAGAAAAACGACGTTTTGGGCGTCCTGTGGCCCCGTAGGGGCTACCTTCTTTAGTTGCTGCGTAAGTCCTGGGATCACAAAACCGAAGCTGACGGCCGTTTGCGCAACCCCTGTGCGCAACCCCTGAATGCTCCCTTTTTGGGCTTGCCGACACGGGCAGTCAACCCACCCGTCAGCCTCCTACCCTACCGCCCCAGCTCCCACCGCAGCCCGACCTGCGTGGCCCACGTGGTGCGGGGCACGGTGCCCGCCCGCAACGGCCCCACGGCCCACCCGCGCGCCGCGCCGCCCACCAGCACCGCCAGGCGGTCCGTGAGGCGGTAGTGCACGTCCAGGCCCGACGTGAGCTGCAGGCTGATGGGCCGGAAAGGCCCTTCCGCCACCCCCACCGGGCGCAGGGCATACGTGCCCGTGGCCCCGTCCAGCACGGGGCGCGAGCCGCCCCGGAACACCAGCACCTGGGCGCCCACGCTTAACCCGGCGCCCCAACGGCGGCGGCGGACCACCTCGAACTGGGCGGCGAGCGGGAGCGTCCAGAACCGGTATTCCGGGCGCAGATCCTGGCGGCGGCGCTCGGTGCTGGTCAACTGGTGGGTGTTCACGTTTTGGCGCATCGTGCGCAGCGTATCGTGGCGGGTGGTGATGTGGTACGTGGTGTCGTGATAATGCACGTACACCGTCTGGTAGCCGATCACCTGCCCGTTCGGACCGATGACGGGCTCCGTGTGCCCCACCGAATCGGGCCGCACCGTGAAGGTGGAATCGCGGGTCAGGCGCACACTTACGACGGACGCCCACGTGGTGTCGTAGTGCGTGGTGTGGTGGACGGTATCCGCGGCAAACCGGAACTGGTCGCGCAGGCGGGTGTCGCCCAGTCCCGCGCGCACCGACCACCGCCCGGCCGCGCCCGTCGCGCCGGGCAGGCGGTATTCGAGCGCCACGCTCCGGGTGGTGGCCTCCAGCAGTTGCTCGTGGGTGGTGTGCGGGTTGTGGCCGGGGAGCGCTCCCCAGGCGGTCGTCCGTTCGGCCGTCAGTTGCACGGCCCACCGGCGCGGTGCGGCCAGCGGCCGGAGGCGGCTGCTATCGGTCGGTACGCCGACGGCCGGCTTTGCCTGCCCCGGGTCAGGCGCCAGCGCCTGGGCGATTGGCGCGGCGGTCGGCTCGGTGGGCAGCGGCACCCGCGTCACGGCGCGCATACTGTCCAGGGCAGCCTGTAAACCGAGTAAGACCGGCTGTTGCGCCGCCAGCAACGCCAGCAGGTGCGCCCGACGACGGGCCACGGTAGCAGGAGAGTCGAGGGCCACCCGCGCGATTTCGGACCGAATAGCCGAATCCCCCGCCACGGCCGATGCCCAGAGCGGGGGTAAAACCACCAGCACAGGCGCTGGTACTGATCCTGTGGCGGGCGCCAGAGCGGGCAGCCCGCCCAAACTACCCCCGGCGGGGTTGATGGAAGGCGGATTCAGGCTGAAGGCCGTTACGGGTGCCGCCGCCGGTGAGCCGGACGCCGGCAACGGCCCCACCGCCGCAACGGCGGCTGGGGCTACCCGTACCGGCGCGCCCGCAACCGGCAGACGCGGGTGTAGGCGGGCCGGTGCCGGTACCAGGACCGGCGCCACTCCCTGCCCGCCCGCATCCGGCGCGGCGCCTCCTCCTACTGATACCGGCGGGGCGGCGGGCGGCGCCGTCAACCGCGCGGCGGCGATCCGTATGCGGGCGGGGGCCGAACGGCGCGGCGTGGCTACGGGCAACCACCAGCCAATCAGCAGCCCCAGCACCAGGCCGAGGCCCACGCCCAGGCCCACGTAGCGCGTCAGCCACGGACTGGGCGCCGGCAATTGCGGGCTGAGCTTAGCCCAGACCAGCGGCGACGGCACGGATTCGGCGCCGTCGAGGCGGGCGCGCAGGTGCGCCAGAAACGGATCGGCGTCAGCGCCGGAATCAGCGTCAGAGTCAGGATGCGGAACCATAGGGCAAGGCGTATTCGTCGCGGCGGAGCAGGATCAGCAGGCGCTGACGGGCTTTGAAAAGTTGCGAACTGGACGTTTTTTCTTCGATGCCGAGTTCCTCGGCAATCTGGCGGTGCGAGTAGCCCTCAAAGCAGTAGAGGTTGAGCACTAAACGGCATTTTTCGGGTAACTGCTGAATCATCGCGTGGATGTCTTCGGTGCGCAGGCGGGCCAGCACATCGTGGTCGTCGGTGGTGGCGTCGGCGGCTTCGTCGAGTTCCACCTCCTGCCGCGTGCGGTGGCGACTGGCGTGGTAGTGCGTGATGGCCGTGCGCACCACAATGCGCCGCAGCCAGGCCTCGAGCGGCCCGTCGGCCCGGAACTGGTCCAGGGCGCTAAAAATTTTGATGAACGCCTCCTGCAAAAGGTCTTCTGCCTGCGCCTGATTGGTGGTGTAGCGCGCGCAAATGGCCAGTAGCCGGGGGGCAAACCGGGCATAGAGTTCCTCCTGCGCAGCGCGTTCGCGGCGGCGGCAACGGGTGACGAGCGCAGTGTAATCGGCGGGCGAAGCTATCGGCAACGGACGCAGCAACAAGGGTACGGTTTAACTGACTGACGCAACCGCCGGATTACGCCCTGGTCCGAAAAATAAATTTTCCGGGCGGTGGGCCAGCGCGTGGTGATTTGTCATTTTGAGGAACCCGTCGTTCCTCCTCGCAATATAAACTCCATCACCCTGATTTAAACCACCGCCGGACATCCTGCCCAAATCGAGCAAATACAGCGCGGGGCGAGCAACGGTTGATCCGTTACCCGCCCCGCGTTATCTGGTACACGCGCGCTCGACGAACGCTCTAGTGGATGGTCGTGGCCGTCGAAGCCTCGGCGAGCAGGCGGGCGACCTGGGCCTGAAGCGTCTGGAGGACCGCGTGGTCGGCCCGGAGCAACTGGTTGGCGGCTTGCAGCGCGTCGAGCTGGGCCTGCTGGGCGGCCACCTGCCGGGCCAGCTCCTGGGTGGCGCTCACGTTGAGGGTGGTGAGGGCGTCGTAGTCCACGGAGCGGAAATCGTCCACGTACTTGCCGTACACGAACAGGCCGGCGCGATGGTCTTCGGCGGTGGCAAAGCGCACGGTGTGGGCGTCCAACACGGTCACGTCCACGTTCAGGTCGCGGTTGTCGGGGGTGTAGAGGCGCAGGGTGCCGCCGGTGGCGGGTAGCTCGTGGGGGCGGGCGGTGGTCAGGGTGGCGTAGCCGTTGGCGCAGGTCACGCGAATGGCCTTCTCGTACACGTTCGGGATGGCCTGACGGCTGCGGCTCACGGCGGCGGGCAGCACTTCTTCCACTTCCTGGGCGATGACCTTTTTGACCACCTTATCGGTGTTGGCCACGCGGTCGAGGTAGGTGTAGTCGGTGATGCGCAGGCGGTTGAGTAAGGCCAGGTCGGCGGTGCGGTCGCTGAGGCCCACTACGCGCTTGATGCGCTGGTCGGAGGCCGTGTTGAGCGCCCCGGCCACGATGACGCCATTTACCCAGAACTGCCCGCCCTCGAAATAGGCCACCACGTTGCGAGGCGCGGTGCTGGACGGATTGTCGAGCCGCAAAGCAGTATTGGAAGCCTCGAAGTAAGTAATGGCTTGCGCCAGCGGGGCCGCCGACGCACCACCGCTCACGTGCAATCGGGCAATGGGGCTGTTCGTGCCGATGCCCACATTACCGTTGCGGTTGATGCGCAGCCGCTCGGCGCTGGCCGTGCCGAAGACGAGGGTGTTATCCATCTCCGGCTGGGTGTTGGCACCGCTGAGGTCGATATACGCCCTGGCAGCACTGCTGCCGCCACCGGCCGACAGGCGCAGGAAGCCGTCGTCGGCGCTCAGGCTGGCGGGGCCGCCGCCGAAGTGACCGAGGCCGCTGATTTCGCCGGCCAGCCGGGCCGCGCCCACGGCGGGCCGGCTGGCCGCGTTGGTGAGGCCGGCATCGACCAGCATATTGCCGCCCGGCCCCAGGTCGAGGCGGCCGGCGGGGGTGGCCGTGCCCAGGCCCACGTTGCCGCCAGCGGCCACGAAGAGACGGTAGTCGGCCACGCCGCTCTCGGCCACGTTCAGGCCGCCGCCGCCCAGATTGAGGTGCCATTTGGTGAGGCCGGCGTTGTTTTTCAGGCTCAGCAGGTCGCTGTTGGTGCCGGTGCCCTGCACGGTCAGGGGGCGGTCGGGGGTGGTGGCACCGATGCCCACGTTGCCGCCGCTGGCAATGCGCAGGCCGTTGCTGCCGCCGTTGCCCACGAGTTGGTTGGCCCCCAGGTTCAGGTTGCCGGCCGTGGTCACGACCCCGCTGCTGGCGATGGCAATGCCGCTGCTGCCGCCGTTGCCCACCAGCTGGTTAGTGCCCAGGTTCAGGTTGCCGGCCGTGGTCACGACCCCGCTGCTGGCGATGGCAATGCCGCTGCTGCCGCCGTTGCCCACCAGCTGGTTGGTGCCCAGGTTCAGGTTTTGGGTGGCGGTGTGGCTGCCCAGGTCGTCGCCGACGCTGAACGTGGTGCTGTTGCCGGTGCCCAGCGCCACGGTGCGGTTGGTACCGCTGGTGGTCGAGGTCAGCGCTGGCAGGTTGCCGGTACTCACCACGCCGGTAAGGGCGGCGGCGGGCACGCCCACGAAATTGGTCCCGCCCAGGGCCGGGGTTGCGTATTGCGGGCCGGGGGTCAGCACCACCACCCCGTCGCCACCGCTGGCCGCGACGCTGTACACGGTGCCGCTGCTGCCGGTGGGTATCGCCCACGACGAACCGCCCCCACCCGCGCCGTAGCGGATAACGGGGGTAAAGACGACTGCCCCCGCGCCCCCGCCGTAGTAGCCGCCGCCGCCGCCGCTGCCGCCCGCCGTGACCCCTGGCGCCCAGCTACCGCCCCGGCCCAGCGCCCCGTTGCTGGTGGCGTTGGCCGGGAAGCTGTCGCCGCCGCGCGTTTGGGTACCGCCCTGGCCCCCTCCCCCGGCTTGTTCTTGCCCGGCCGCACCGTTGGGAGTGCCGCCGGCACCGCCCTTGAAGATACCAAGTGCGCCGCCGCCGCCGCCAGCCACTACGAGGCGGTCGGCCAACCCGCCCGCCCCCCGCCGGATGTCGGAAGCCCCACCCCCGCCGCCGTCGTTGACGCCCCCGTTGCCGCCCCCGTTGAAGCCGCCGTTGCCCCCCGGATAGGTACCCGCCCCCCCCACCATCACCGTCAGCACCTCGCCGGGCACCACCGCCAGGGTGGTCTGTACCCGTGCGCCCTTGCCGCCCTCATCGATGAATTGGCCGCCGCCTTGTGCCCCCACTGCCTCGACGCTCAAGCTGAACACCCTCGGCGGCACGGTATAGGTTTGGGCAGCCCCGGTGTAGCTAAAACCGGCCGCTGCCGGTGGGCTGGTGAATTGTTCGGTGGTGGTCAGCATCTCCACCCAAGCGCTGCCATTCCACACGTTCAGCTTGCCGGTGCTGGTGTTGAACACCTGCAAGCCCGCCGCCGGGCTGCCGATGGCATCGCGCTGGGCCGTGGTCAGGCGCGGGGGCAAAAAGCCCTTGGTGGTGGCGCTCACGTCGAGGGCCGCCGCCGCGTGGGGCGTCGTGGTGCCGATGCCCACGTTTTGGGCCTGGGCGGCGAAACTACCCGTCAGCCCCAACCACCCGATCAGCAGCCAACGCGCCGCGCCGGGCAGCGGAAAGGGGTGCCACAAGAAAAACGAACGAGTACGAATGCCCATCACGAGACGGCGCGCGCTGGTTTGGTGCGGAAGCGCGATACCCCAAACGTACCCGCCGCTGGCAGCGCCCGCGCCGAAAAAGGGTGCGAACGCCCTTCCGGCGTAGCTGAACTGCACATACGCCCCCGCAACCGGCACCTCCGCCGACTATGTCAAGCGTCATCCACTCACACCTCAGCGCGCGCCTCCTGCACTAAACTGAAACCGCGCGCGGGTACCCTCGCCGGGCGCGCTGGTGATCAGCAGCTCACCGCCCAGCAGGCGTACGAACCGCGCACTCAGCGGCAAACCCAGCCCCGTGCCCGGCTCGCCGGCCGTGCCCCGGCTGGCCCGGCCCGGCCCCGGCTCCAGCAAACCGGCCAGCCGGGTGGGCGCAATGCCGACGCCCGTGTCGGTGACCTGAAAGTCCAGCCGTCCGGCGCCATCAGCAGTGATGTGCAACCCGCCCGCCCGCCGGCGTAAACTTGAGCGCGTTCGTGAGCAGGTTCCGCAGCACCGTGTTGAGCAGGTCGGGGTCGGCCCAGGCGCGCAGATCGGGCGGCACCACGGCCACCGTCAGCGTGATGCCTTTCGCTAGGGCGGCGGGTTGCAGCAGCGCGTCCAGGGAAGCGGCTACCCCGGCCAGCGGCAGGTGGGCGGGGTAGTTCACGGTCTGCCCGCCCTCGGTGCGGGCCCAGCGCAGCAGGTTGTCGAGCAGCTCGCCCAGGTGGCGGGCGCCGCCGGCCAGCGAGGCCAACAGCTGGTGGGCATCGGCCGCGTCGGGGCCGGCGGGTACCAGTTCCTGCAACACCGGCGTGAGCTGCTGAAACGAGGCCACCGGCCCGCGCAGATCGTGGCCGATGATACTCATCAACTGGTCTTTGGTGGCGTTGGCGGCGCGGGCCTGCGCCTCGGCGGCGCGCGCCTGGGCTTCAGAAACCGCCAGCGCCGCGCTGGTACGGCGGAGGCGGACGTAAAACAACCCGCCCGCCGTCAGCAGCAGCGCCAGCGCCGCCAGGCCACCCACCAGCAGGCGGTTGCGGGCGGTCTGGCGGTCGGCTTCCAACCGCTCGATGCGGCGTTGCTGTTCGAGCTTCCGAATGCGGGCTTCCTTTTCGCCGACTTCGAAGACCACCTGCTGGCGCGCAAATTCTTCGCGCTTGGCCTGACTGAACAGCGTGTCCAGCAAGGTATGCGCCCGCTGCAACGTATCGAAGGCGGCGGGGGCCTGACCGAGGTGGCGCATCGCTTCGGCGAGGCTGTTGAGCGCCTCGGCTTCGTAGTCGGGCGTTTGGCTGAGGCGCGCCAGGCGTAGCGTTTGGCGCGCCAGCGTCAGCGTTTCGGGCCAGCGTTTTTGCTGCTGCCGCACCAGCATCAGGTTCAATGAGGCGAACGCTTGATAGTAGGGGCTGCCCAGCTTACCGGCCATTTGGATGGCTTGCTGTAGGTACATGGCGGCCGAATCAGGGGCGTATTGCCGCAGCCCACTGCCCCACCGCGACACTGCTACGTATGCGGCGACGTTATCCTGCCGCTGCTGCGTGAGTACGACCAGCCGCCGGAATCTACGCCGGGCATCGGGCAGCCGCCCGAGTTCCAGATACATGGCCATTGCCCCGGCGAGGGACGTTTCGAGCGTCCGGCCCCGATAGTAAGGGGTGAGTTGCTCGGCCGCCGTGATGGCTTGCTCGTAAAGGCCGGCGGCGCGGGCTACTTCCTGCTGTTCGACGGCCACGCCAGCCAGCCCGTATAAGGTTTTGGCTAAGAACCGGATTTCACCGGTCTGATGGGCCCGCCGAATGGCGCGGTTGTAATACTGCTGGCCGTGCAACAGGTCGCTGGTCTGCAATGCCAGCGTACCCAGATCGTTGAGAATCTCCAGTTCGCCGCCCACAAAACCAATGCGGCGGGCGAGCTGCAAACTACTCAACAGAAGTGCCTTTCGCTCGGCGGGCGGCGCATTCTCCTCATCGAGGGCGCTCACCAGGGCCAGGTTCAAAAGGATTCGTGCCGTATCAGCCAGCCCGCGCGCGCGCAGCCGTCCCCGGAGCGAGTCAGCCGGGCTTGGTTTGGGGGGGCCGCCCCGCTGCCCCGCTGCCGGTTGCGCGTTCAGCAACACGAACGCCAGCAGCAGCGGCAGTAACCAGCAGCGGACTGATTTCAGCATCGCTCTTACCGGGAGATGGACGGATGCGAGCGCAGGGTGGTGGACTTCCTTCTGATTCCCGGTAATCGCGTAAAATGACTTCCCGCCGTGCCGCCGCGAGGGCGCGGAAAACGCAGCGCCCACTTTCTTTGGCGTGTTCGGCTCCGTGTCTCGGCGAAAACTTCGCGTCTCTGCGGGAAATTCGTCAGCAAAAAAACAGCGCCTCTCGCTATCCGTCTGATTCCCGGTAAGAGCGTTCAGCATAAGCTTGCGGAGGTGGCCTCAGTGCCGGGCCTGCCCACCATCGGCTTCCAGCGCCTGCAGCCGTTGCTCAAAGCTACGGGTGGCGGCTTCGGCTTTGTCGGTGCGGGCGGCTTGCTGACTTATCTGGGCTTGCTGGGCGGCGTTTTGCTGCTTCAGCTCCGCCACCTGGCGGGCCAGCTCCTGGGTAGCGCTCACGTTGAGCATCGCCAGCGCCTCGTAATCCACGGAGCGCACGTCGGGGTGTTCCAGACCGAACACGAATACCTGCGTTGCGCCCGTCAGCACCCCGGCCCCGCGCACGGCCACCAGCCGCGCCCCGGCCGCCGCCGGACGGGCCACGGTCGTGATGCGTTCGCCCGTCGGCCCCATCAGTTTCAGGCGCTGCCCGGCCGTGGCCCCGCCGGTGGGCAGGCCTACGGGTAAGGTCAGCAGCAGCAGCGAATCGCCTTCGGTCTGCACGGCCGTGGCCAGGACGTACACGTCGGGCAGGAAGCCGGTTTGCCGCTGCACGGCTTGCGGAAAGACTTCCTCCACCTCCTGGGCGATAACTTTCTTGAAGCGCCGGTCGCCGAACTGCACCCGGTCGCGCATCGTGTAGTCGGTGATGCGGATCTGGTTGAGCAGGGCCAAATCGGCCCCGTTGTCGCTCCGGCCGACCACCGTTTTCAGCCGCCGGTCGCTCACGGCGTTGAACTCGGGGGCCAGGATGCGCCCGCTGGCGCGGATGCTGATGGCGACCGCGCCGGCCCCCACGCTGGCTGTGCCCGTGGCGCCGGCCGCGTTGTAAAAGCCGAAGCTGTAGGCCCCGGTGGTGGCCGTGGTTTGTACGTCGAGCGGGACGTCGGGGCTGGGCGTGCCGATGCCGAGCCGGCCGGAGGGCAGAATGGAAACCAGCGCCGTGGTGCCGATGTCGTCGTCGGCGTAGAAGCGGAACGCGCCGCCGTTGGTCACGAAGCGTATCCACTGGCCCGACACCCGCGAGTACAGGCCCAGGTCGGCGGTGCCGGTGATGGGCAGCCCCCCGCGCTGAATCACGCCGCCGTCCACCTGCAGCCGGCCGCCCACGGCCCCGTTGCCGCTGATGCTGAAGTTACTGGCCGCCTGCGGGGCGGTGCCGTTCTGGATGAAGTCGGTGCCGCTGGGCAGCACCACCGAGGTCAGGCTGCCATCGGCCTGCACGGCCACCGCCCGTGGGGGACCAGGGAAGCTAAAGACCTGCAAACTGTTGGTCAAGAAGCTGCCGATCGTGCCCACCACGTAGGCCGTCGTGCCGCTCACGGCCACGTTGTAAGGCTCGATGCCCGTGCCCACGCTGCCGAGCAAGGCGGGGCTGGCGGGGTTGGCCACGTTGAAGACTTGCAACGTCCGGCTGAATTGGCTCACCACGTAGGCCGTCGTGCCGCTCACGGCCACGCTGAGGGCGCCGATGCCCGTGCCCACGCTGCCGAGCAGGGCAGGGCTGGCCGGGTTGGCCACGGTGAAGGTCTGCAAGGTGTTGTTGCAGTTGCTCACCACGTTGGCCGTCGTGCCGCTCACGGCCACGCTGACGGGGCCGCTGTTGCCGGTGCCCAAGCTGCCGAGCAGGGCCGGGCTGGCCGGGTTGGCCACATTGAAGGTCTGCAAGGTGTTGCTGGCCTGGTTCACCACGTAGGCCGTCGTACCGCTCACGGCCACGCTACGGGGGCCGTTGCCCGTGCCCACGCTGCCGAGCAGGGCCGGGGCGGCCGGGTTGGCCACGTTGAAGGCCTGTAAGGTGTTGCTACCCCCCAACACGTAGGCCGTCGTGCCGCTCACGGCCACGCTACGGG
>JANPLI010000014.1:0-25032 GCA_031426455.1 Hymenobacteraceae bacterium
CACCCCAATACCCACCACCCCAGTACCCACCACCCCAATACCCACCACCCCACTACCCACCACCCCAATACCCACTACCCCAATATCCACCACCCCAATACTCACCACCCCAATACCCCTTGCATCTCAGCACCTTTTTTCTGCGCCTCCTGGCGCCGGCCCTGACTTCGGCGCTGCGCGGCGCGGAGGTGGCCGCCTGTTTCAGCCAGGAAAAGGATGAGCTGGTGCTGGGCTTTGCCGATTACGCCGGCAAGCGCGAAAGCTGGCTGCGCGCCGTGCTGACGGGCGCCCCCACGGCACTGGGATTTCCGGCTGAATACCGGCGGGCGCGGCAAAATTCCGTCGATCTGTTCCCCGAATTACTGACCGCCGGGCCAGTAGCGGATGTGCGGGCCGAGTTCGGCGAGCGCAGCCTGTGGCTGAGATTTGATGGAGGTAGTCGCTTGATATTCAAGCTTTTTGGCGCACGGGCCAACGTCGTCTGGTTTCCGGAAGCCGGTTCGGCGGCGCGGCCCGTGTTGTTTCGACGGAAGCTGACCGAGGACGCCGATTTGCGCGAGCCGGCGCCGGACGCACCAGCCGCAGAAGTCATCGTTGAGGCCCTGCCCGCGCCGGCCACGGCCGCCACACTGCCCCGCTACTACGGCGACGTGCCCACCCGCTGGCTCCGCGAGCGAGGTTACGATACGGCGGCGCCCGCTGAACAGGCCCGGCTGTGGACCGCGCTGAATGGCCTGCTGCTGGCGCCGGAGGCGTTTTACCTGACGGAAATCACTGGCAAGCTGCGCCTGTCGCTACTGCCGGTGGGCGCCGTGGAAGCTACCTTCCCGGCGGATGCGCCGCTGGTGGCGGCGGAAGAATTTCTGCGGCGCTTTCGGTCCACCACGGCGTTTGCCGACCTCTATGCCCGCGCCCACCGCTACCTCACGCGGCAACAGGAAAGCGCCCTGCGCGCCGCCGGGGAGGTAGAAACCCGGTTGCGCGCCCTCGAAACCGATGCCTCTTACCGCCAGACGGCCGACCTGATTATGGCCCACCTGACGCAGATTCCGAAGGGCGCCACCGAAGTCGAGGTGCTGGATTTTTACACGGGTCAGCCCCGGCGGATCAAGCTCAAACGCGACCTTTCGCCGCAGCGGGTGGCCGAAAATCTGTATCGCAAGGCCAAGAATCAGGTCCGGGAGGTGCAGGAACTGCGCGAGCGGTTGGCCCGCTACGAAACCTCCGCCCTGCGCGCCCTCGACCTGCTGCCCACGCTGGAAGCGCAGGCGCCAGCGGCGGTATTCAAGGACCTGCGCAACTGGTTGCGCACCACCGGCTTGCTCGACGAATTGCAGCAAACTAAAGCCGAAGCCGCGCTGCCCGCCACGCCGTTCAAAGAATTCGAGAGCCAGGGATTTCGCATTCTGGTGGGCCGCTCCGCCGCCAACAACGACGAGTTGACCCTGCGCCACGCCCGCAAGGACGACCTCTGGCTCCACGCCAAGGACGTGCCCGGCTCGCACGTCGTCATCCGGCAGGTGGCGGGCCAAACCATCCCCCGGCCCGTCATCGAGCAGGCCGCGGCGCTGGCGGCCTGGTATTCGAAGCGCAAGAGCGATACGCTTTGTCCGGTCATCGTCACGCCCCGCAAATATGTGCGCAAGGTGCGCGGCGCGGCAGCGGGCAGTGTGCGCGTGGAGCGCGAGCAGCAGGTGGTGCTGGTGCGGCCGGCGAACCCCTTCGAGCGCGGGTAAAACGCCACCGCAAGTCGATAATCATCAACCCTTTACCTGGCCCACCTTGCCATCCGCTGCTCGTTGGGTAAAAGCCTAGAACCTTTTGGGTAAAAACCTAGAACCTTTTGGGTAGAAACCTAGACCCTTTTGGGTAAAAGCCCAGGCCCTTTTGGGCAAAAGCCCAGGCCCTTTTGGGTAATCGTTTCTTGAAACCGGCGAACCTGTTCGAGCGTAGCGGAACATCCGGCCCGTACGGCGGTTGGACCCGCGCCCGTTCTTAACTACTGAAAGGGTTTCCTTTGCGTACCCGGCCCTCACCTGCCGGGCGCCCCTCTTCACATTCCCATCCCATGGTTCCCGCTCCATCTCCCCTGATGGCGACGCTGACGTGCGTCGTGACCGACGACGACGCCCTGAGCCGCCAGACGCTCGAAGCCCACATCGGGCATACGCCGGGCCTGCACCTGGCCGGCTCTTTTGCTGACGGCCCGGCGCTGCTGAATTTTCTGCACACGGCCCCGGCCATCGATATCCTGTTTCTGGACGTGCAGATGCCGCTGCTTTCGGGTCTGGACGTGATCCGGCTGCTGCGCACGCAGCCGGCCGTCGTGCTGACCACCAGTTCCTCCGACTTTGCCGTCGAAGCCTTCGCCCTGCGGGTCACCGACTACCTGGTCAAGCCCGTCGAGTACGCGCGCTTCCTGCAAGCCGTGGCGTTGGTCAGGGACCAGAAGGCCGGCGCCCCGCTTACTGCCCCCGCTCCCACCCCGGCGCCCCGACGAGCCGAGGCGGCGATTTACGTGCAAACCGGCGAGCGCCTCAAGCGCGTACCGCACGACGACATCGTGTACGTGGAAGTCGCTGATGATCAACTGCTGATCGTGACGACGAAAGGCGACCTCCGGACCACGCAAACGCTCCAGGAATTCGCCACCCGCCTGCCGGCCGCCCAGTTCGCGCGCGTCCACCGGTCCTACCTCATCAACCGGCGCCGCGTCAATACCATTGTCGACGCCACGCTCTATATGGAAGGCAACGCGACCGTGCCCATCGGCCGGACCTACCTGACCGATGTGCTGGCGCTGTTCAGTTGAAGCCGGGAGCTTCAAGCCGTAAGCTTCAAGCTGCAAGCCAGTCGTTCCCTGACGAGCAGCTGGAAGCCACGAAACAAGCACCGTAGGGGTGCAAATGCCCCCATCGCGACCTTCAACCCGCCGCCTGCCAGTCGTGCAGCTGCGTCAGCAGGTCTTCCAGTTCCTGCACGGCGTAAGCGCGCACGTCTTTCCAGGCCGGGTCGTCGGTGGCAGCGAGCATTTCCAATTCGGCCAGCGCAGCCGCCAGGTCGGGGGCGTCGAAGAGCCGGGCCGACGGCAATAGCTGATGCGCCAGGGCCACGACGGTGGCCGCATCCGCCGGCGTAGCGCCCGCCAACTGAGCTACGAGCGGCGGCGTCGCGGCCAAAAATGACGCTACCACGGTGGTCACGAAAGCCGGGTTACCGTGGCCCAGGCGCAGCGCCGTGGCCGGAAAAACGCCGGCCGCCGTTCCGCCAAGCTCGACAACCGGCGACGTAACCGACGACGATAGCAGCGGCTCCGTTGAGGGCGGCGCCGGGTGGGGTGCGGCCCGGTCGGCCAGTTCAGCCAACACGCGCACCAGCTCTGCTTCCTCAAAGGGCTTGGTCAGGCAGCCGTCCATGCCGGCGGCCAGGTAGCGTTCGGTGTCGGAGCGGAAGGCGTTGGCCGTCAAGGCCAGAATGGGCACCGTGGCGCGGGTGGTGTCGGGCAGGGCGCGAATGGCGGCAGTGGCCTGAAGGCCGTTCATCACGGGCATCTGGATATCCATCAGCACCACGTCGAACGGTTCGGCCCGGACGCAGGCCACGGCTTCGACGCCGGTGGTGGCTTCCGTCACGAGCGCGCCGTGGTGGAGCAGCAGCAGCCGGGCCAGCAGGCGGTTCACCGGGTTGTCTTCCACCAGCAGCACCCGCAACCCGCTGATGCCGCCGTCGGCAGTGGCAGACGGCAGAACGGGCAGCGGCAGCTCCGCGCGCGGCAGCGTGAGCGTGAAGCCGAACGTGGTGCCTTCGCCGAGTGCGCTGCTCAACTGCAACTGCCCGCCGAGCCGCCCGACGAGCCGCTGCGCGATGGCTAGCCCCAGGCCCGTGCCGCCAAAGCGCACGGCCGTATCGGTGTAGGCTTGGGTGAATTCCTCGAACACCTGATCCTGCTGTTGCGGGCTGATACCGATGCCCGTGTCCTGCACCAGAAACGTGACCGCCAGGGTGTCGTCGGTTTGTTGCCGCAGCTTGGCACTCAGCGTGATGGCGCCATTCGCGGTGAACTTGACGGCGTTGCCGAGCAGGTTCGTGAGCACCTGGCCCAGGCGCTGGGGGTCGCTCCGGACGCCCGCCGTGGGCAAGGGCAGCGCATCCAGTCGGAAGCGGATACCTTTCTCAGCAGCGCGCACGGCCAGCGGCTGGGCCACGGCCCGGAGGGTCTCGTTCAGATCGAAGGGTACGGCGGCCATTTCCAGCTTGCCGGACGAGATCTTCGACATATCGAGCACGTCGTTCAGCAGCACCAGCAGCGAGCGCCCCGCCTGCTGAATCAGGTCCACGAACTGCGCCTGGTCGGGCGCGAGCGGCGTTTTAGCCAGCAGCCCGGCCATTCCGAGCACGCCGTTGAGCGGCGTCCGGATTTCGTGGCTCATACTGGCCAGGAAGTTTTCGCGGGCGCGGGCAGCGGCCTCGGCGGCTTCGCGGGCGCGCTTGGTGGCGCGCTCGGCCCGAATCCGCTCGGTGATATCCTGGGCGTAGCCGATGATGTAGGGCGTCTGCCCGGCCTCCGTAACCCGGATATTGTGGTAGAGCAGGTAGTGGGGCTTCGCCGCCGTCCGGGGCTGCACCCGCAGCACCCCAGAACTGGTGGCGGCGTCGCCGTTGGCAAACTGCGTCAGGTACGCCAGCACGGCCGGGCGGTCGGCGGCGGGCATCAGGTCGGTGAGCAGACGGCCGACGAGATGTTCCATCGGCACCCCCAGCAGGGTGGTCATGGCGGGGTTCACGGTCAGGACGCGCCCGGCCAGGTCGTGGGTGCAGATCAGCGCCTGGGTGTACTGCATCAGGTCGCGGTACTGCTTTTCGGAGCGTTCCTGCGTGAGCTGCGCCAGGCGGATAGGCGTGATGTCGAGTCCGTAGCCGATGAGCAGTTCCGGCGCGCCGGCCGCGTCGAATACCGGCTGGGCGAACCGCGCCAGGTAGCGGTAGCCGCCGTCAGGGATGGGCAGCACTTCTTCCCACTGCACCTGCCGGCGCTCACGGAAGGCCAAGGCAAACTGTCGGCGGCGTTCTTCGGCCCCGGCGGGCGGGCGGTTCAGGCGGGCAAAGAAGGCTGTGTCGTCGCGACCCACGAGCCAGGTGCGCACGTCCGGGTCGGGCACGACACGGGGAGTGAGGTAGCGGTAACGCAACTCGGCATCCAGCACCACTACTTCGGCGGGCAGGTGGTCGAGCAGGTTTTCGTAGAACGCGCGCTGGCGCTGCACGGCGGCTTCGGCCTCGTGCCGGGCTGTGACTTCGGTCAGGTACACGCTCACGTACTGCTCTTCGGGGAAGGGCACGACGTAGGCATCGAATACCTGCGCGCCGCTGGGGAAGGACGTGCGTTGCGGCTCGCCCACCAGCAGCGCTTCGGTCGCCGTGGCCGTCACCCATTGCCGGGTGACGAGCAACTCGTCCGGATTCAGGACGGCGCGCAACTGCTCAGCGGCGGGGTTGAGATAGAGCGGTTTGCCGTCGGCATCCAGGCGGAAGATCGGGTTCGGATTCTGGGCCGGAATCCGGGCGATGGACGCCAGCTCGCGGGTGGCCTGCACCTCGACCGTCACGTCGCGGTAGGTCACGAGCCAGCCGCCATCGGGTAGCTGCTGGGCGTCGCGTTCCAGGGTGCGGCCATCCACCAGCGGCACCCGCAGGGCGGGCACGACCTGACTGACGGTGATGTGCGGCGAGTCCGGCGTGAGGGGGTTGGCGAAGATGGCCTTTACCCGTTCGCGCAGTTCGGGGCCGGGTCGACCGAGGAAGTCTTCGTCGGGCCGCAAACCGAAAAGCGCCCGGTAAGGGACATTGAACCACACGACGCGCTCCTCAACGGTCAGCAGGAGCGCGGCGAGCGGCATCGCATCCAGCACGGCAGCCAGCGGCGGAAGCGGCAAAGCAGGAAGCGGAACAACGGGTAAAAGGGCCATCGACAGGGCACCGGCCACGGGAAACCACCGCCGCACGGGCCGCAAAGGTCGGTGGCGGCGGATGCCCTGTCAACCACCCCAAAAAGCGAACGCCCCGCCGAAACCGGAGTTTCAGCGGGGCGTTCTGTCGTTCATCAGCTAGCTGTGCGCACGAGGAGAGTCGAACTCCTACACCTTGCGGCACCACCCCCTCAAGATGGCGTGTCTACCAATTTCACCACGTGCGCAGCGTGGGGCAATCGCCCTTTGCGGGTGCAAAAGTAAGAAACCCACGCCGGGCGCGCAAGGCCTGAGGCGAATGTTGGAAATATTCCGGGCAAATTCCCAAAGTGAGCCGTCCTGATGGCAGCCCAAAAGACGTTTCCCGGATGCCACCCGGCAGTCCGGCGCACGCACCTAAACGCGCTGCGCGGAACCGGCCGAATCAGTTTTCAGCCCGATTAGCCGCCTGTTTTCCCCATTCCCCCCCCTACCCGTGCTTAGCGCGCTCCTCGCGACGGGTGTGGCCCTGGGCATCATAATAACGACGGTACCACTTGCCGTCGGCCTCACGGAGCTGCACTTCGTATTCGAGGTGGCCGTCGGCGTAGCGAATCACGGACGTAGCGCGGACCCGCCGGGTGCGCGGCGGCTGGTCGAGGAGGTGCTCCACAGAATCCTGCACGGGCACGGGCAGCGTCCGGCGGGCCACTTCGGTTTCCGTTTCGAGCCATTGGCCATCGGGCCGGATCCGCACTTTGCAGGGCAACTGCTCCAACTGAAACCGACCTTCAAAAGAACCGTCGCGCCGAAGCTGCCACCGGGGGGAATCCGCCGCCGGGTACAGCGTCCGCAGCGTCTGCACGACCCCGGCCGGGGGCACTACCGGCGGTTTGGGCGCGCGGGATTCGCAGGCGGTCAAACTCAAAAAAGTCCCCAACAGCAGAAGCGACGCGTAACGAAGCGGCATAAACAAACGAAAAACAGAATCGGCGCTGATACGCAGCCCGGCGGAAGGAAGTTGACCGGGCAAATGTCTGCACTCTTACCAAAAGCTACGGGCCGGGGTCGCGCCGGGGCTGGCCCGCGTCACCGGAGTCAGCCACCCGGCGGCGAAAGCCTACGGGGGCCGCAAACAGGTTACGAAGCGCAGAAAGCCGCATAGACGGGGAATCCGGAAGCGTAACGATGCGCTTGTACGAAGCCAGTCCATCGGCAGCGTTCCGGATCACGTTCTCCTCACTGTCGGTTTGTTTCCTGCGCGCCCTGCGTTTTCTATGCTGATGCCCTACGCCCTGCTTCGCCCCTACCGCCCCGCTCCCTGGCGGGCTTTTTTCTTCGCCCTGCTGCTGACGTCACCCGGAGCCGTGCTGGGCCAAACAGCCGCACCCGAAACGACGCCCGCTGCGCCGGCTCCGCGGCGCCCATCGGCCGAAGACCCGCCCCCCACCGCCATCGAGTACGGCGGCAGCGCCCACGTGATGCGCCGCGACAACACGGATATTTACCTGATGAGCAAGCCCGACCGGCCGTTCGTCGTCACGGGGCGTCTGGTGCAGGACGACCTGCCCGTGATGACCGACCCCATCAGCGGGCAGATCATCCTGCGCGGGCAAACCATTCTCGAACAGGTCGATGCGCTGCTGGCCAAAGCCCGGCGGCAGCAGATTTATTACGACTTCCCTTACGATGCCCTGCTGACGACGGACGGCTCCGTCGGCACCTTCGTGCGCTGGCGCAACCGCGCGGCTTCGCAGGCCGCCACGCCGAGCGAGCTGAAAACCGAACGCCTGCCGTAGAGCGATCAGTTGCAAGCTGCAAGCCTCAGGCTACAAGCCAATCCGCTGATAAGGATAAGCAAGCAAAAAAGGGGAGTTGAAACGCAAACCCGATTTCTCCGGCCAACGGGCAGATTCGATTGCCGCGCTCCCCGGCATCTGAACGGATATTCCGCGAAACCCGTACCTTTTCAGCCTGCGGCGACCACCAGGCCGCTGCCCTGCCGCGTTATGGAGTATCACCCCCAACATCAGCGCGCCCCGCGCGCCCTCAACCCAGACCAGGTCCGGGAGGCCCTCACCGAACTGGACACCAAACTCGCCACGCTGCGGCGGCGCGTTCGGGCCACCGCCGCCGACTCGCCGCACCACTACCACAGCCATATCGCGGCGCTGGAACGCAAACGCGCCCTGCTCGACGACCACGCCCACGCGGCGCACGGCGCAGCCAACGATGCGCCGCGCGCTGAATCGCTCTGGCACGAGTTCAAGTCCGGCGTCGATACGCTGCGGCAGGATCTGAAAGAGCTGCTCGACTGACCCGCGCCAGTCCGATGCGAATCCGCCGCCTGACCCTTCAGACCCTGGACCTGCCCGCCCTGACCGACTTCTACGTCCGTCAACTCGGTCTGCGGGTGCTGGAACGCAACCGCGTGAGCCTGACGCTGGCTGTGGGGTCGTCGGCGCTGGTGTTCCGGGCACCGCCGAACCCTGTTCCCGATACGCCCCAGCCGCGTTATCACTTTGCGTTCAACGTGCCGGGCAAGTCTATTGAAGCGGCGGCGGCGTGGTTAGGGCGGGCGGCGCCGCTGTTGCCCATTCCTGGTCAGGCGCCCGATCAGCCCATCGCACCGTTTCCGAACTGGCAGGCAGAAGCCGTGTACGCGCTGGACCCCGGCGGCAATATCATCGAGTGCATTGCCCGGCACGGGCTGGAGCTGCCGCCCGCCGGCAAGCCGTTTTCCGCCGCCGACCTGCACAGCGTGAGCGAGATCGGCGTGGTCGTGGAGGACGTGCCGACGGCGGTGACGCGTTATCAGCAGAGCAGCACGTTACCCGTGTTCGCGCGGCAGCCGCCGCAGCCCAACTTCGCGGCGATGGGCACCGATACGGGGCTGTTGATCGTGGTGCCGCCCGGCCGACCGTGGTTCCCGACCGATGTGCCCAGCGCCGCCTTTCCGCTGGAAGTGGAGTTTCAGTATAAGCCGGGGAAGGTCGCGCTGCTGCGAAACGGATGGTTTCCGTTATTCTGAGCTTTCCGGGCCGGACGCCGCGGTTTGGCCGCTCTGGCTACGCCGCTTTTTCCCGGAGCGCCTCCCATTCCGGGTGGCGCTTCACGTAGCTGGCCATAAAGACGCAGGTGGTCCGGATGTAAGCGCCTTCGTGCCGGGCGTAGGTCAGCGCGGCGTGGGCCAGGGCATCGGCCACGCCCCGGCCCCGAAGCGCAGGATCGACCCAGGTATGCTGAAAGTCAAGCAGGTCCGGCCGCGGCCGGGCGTAGGTCAGCTCGCCGTCGTGGCCGTCGAGGGTGATTTGGAAAGCCTGTTCGACGAGATTGTGGTGGATATCCATCGGGGAAGAAAAAAGGCGAATGCGTTTCGCCAGCGAAGAACGCGCAAAAAGCGGTAACGCACCTCGCTGGCCGTTCGCTACGGCGAAGGTGGCGGCTTCTACCAGTCGAATTGCTCCTGGCCCGGAACCCTTCCGTGCTGCCGTACTTTTGCGGCCCCGCACGGCACAACGGCCGGGCGCTCACCTCCCTTCCTTCCCCGCTGATGCTGCACTTCTTCCCGCGAACCGCGCGCCGCGCGATCCTGCCGGCCTTATCGACGCTTTTATCGGTGCTTTTGCCAGCCAGCACCGCCGTCGCCCAGGCGCCTGCACGCCCGTACCGGGCTTTCTACGGCAACCTGCACGCCCACTCGGCTTATTCTGACGGTAATAAGGACTCACTCACCACGGGCGCCAACACGCCGGCTCAGAACTTTACCTTCGCCAAGGCGTCGCAGCACCTCGACTTTTTGGGAATTTCCGAACACAACCACGCCTCCGCCGGAATGCGGCTGCCGTCGTGGGCCAGAGGGAAGCAGCAGGCCGACGCCGCCACCATGGACGGGCAGTTCGTGGCGCTCTACGGAATGGAATTCGGCACGATTTCCAATGGTGGCCACGTCCTGATTTACGGTTACCCCAACCTGCTGGGCTGGGAAGCGAATAACTACGATGAATTCGTACCCCAAGGCGTATTTTACTGGCTCTGGCGCAAGCTCCGGACGCAGCCAGACGCCGTCGTGACACTGGCGCACCCGCAGACCACAGACTATGACAACATCCTCACCTCACCGTACAGCGCCAGCGCCGATTCGCTGGTCGTCGGCTCGGCGTTTCGTTCTGGCCCGGCATTTTCCACGAACGTCAATTACTTGAACCAGTCTACGTCGTCGTTCGAGCCTTATTTTCAGCGGCTTCTGGCACGTGGCTACCACGCCGCGCCGTCTTACGACCACGACAATCACAACACTACTTTCGGGCGCACCACTGAAGGCCGTCTAGTGATTCTGGCCGACACCCTGACCCGCCCGGCGCTATTGGCCGCCCTGAAAGAACGCCGCTTCTACGCTTCCGACGACTGGAACGTGACCGTCGATTTCCGCCTCAACGGCACCGCCCCGATGGGCACCATCGCCACCGACCTGCCCTCGCCAACGCTGAGCGTGACTGTGGCCGACGGCGACGGCGAAGCCCTACCCACCCTGCGCCTGCTGCGCGGCGTGCCCGGCTCCGGGGCGCAGGCGCAGGTGTGGCGCACCGCCCCGGCCGGCGCTACGGCCCTGAGCGTGAGCGACACGACACTGGCGCTGGGCCAGTCGGCTTACTATTACGTGAGCCTGGTGCAGGCCGACGGCGACCGCATCCTGTCGGCCCCGATCTGGTACACGCGCGGTACGCCGCCCGTGCCCACCGGCGTGGCCCCCGACCTGGCCGCAACTTCGGCCGCCGTGCTGGTGTGGCCGAACCCCGTAGCCAACGGCGTGGGCGCCGTGACGGTAGCCGGTGCCACCGGCCCCATCGACCTCTACGACGGCCTCGGCCGGCTGGTGCGCACGGCCTGCGCCACGGCCACCGACGACGGCGGCACCCTGCTCGACGTGCGCGGGCTGGCGCCGGGCTTCTACATCGTGCGGGCCGCCGCGGCGGGCGGCGCTACCGTGGCCCGGACACTGGTGATCAGCGAGTAGGGCTGACAAGACGCCCCTCGCCGGAAAACCCGGTTCGCCTCCTCCGGTTACCGGCACCCACAGCGAGCCTTTTACGCTATGTTCGTTCACCTCGACCCGGCTGGCATCTTTCAGCTTTTCTGCCTCGTGCAGGGGCTGACGACGGCCGGGTACCTGCTCTTTTTTGCCCGACCGCGCGCGGCGGGTGGGCGCTGGCTCGGGCTGCTGCTGCTGGCGCTCACCGCGCAGGTGCTGGACTATTTTCTGAGCCGCTCCGGGGTTTATTTCCGCCACCGAAGCCTCTACTTCACGCCGCTTTTTTTCTCGTGGAGCTTCGGGCCGTTGCTGCTGGCCTACGTACGCACCCGAACGGGCGAACCGCAGCCACTGCATATAATACACTGGTTGCCAGGGCTAGTACAAGTACTGTTCTACAGCGTGCTGGCGGTACAGGACTTTGACACGAAAACTGCTTTCTGGCTGACGGTTCATAAGCCCCTTACGCGCTACGTCGAACACTACGGCGCGCTGCTTTCGCTGGTGCTGTACGCGTGGGCCGCGTTGCGCCGGCTGAATCGGGCGCCGCTGCCGCTTCCGCGCGGGCTGCGCGTCTGGCTGCAGATACTGCTGGCGTTTGGGGCGGCAGCGGCACTTGACCCGCTGGTCAACCGATGGTACCTGCCCGCCGGGGCGCCCTTGTTCTATTTCAGCAGCCTGGGACTGCCGGTGCTGACTTACGGCCTAGTGCTATTTGGCGGGCGGGGCGGCAAAGGAACCGAGTCAGCGGCTGGGCTGATCGCCACGCCACCGGCCGCCCTGCCGCGCGCGCCCGCGGCCGAAGTCGTCATCGACCCCACCCAACTGGCCGCCGTGGTGCAGGCGCTCGAAGAAGCCGAGCTGTACAAAGACCCCGACCTGACCCTCGATGGGCTGGCCCGGCACGTGGGCCTGACGCCGAACACGGTCTCGCAGTTGCTGAATGCGGGGCTGGGGCAGTCGTTTTCCGAGATCGTGAATGGCTATCGCCTCGCCGAGGTCAAGCGCCGCCTGCTGACCGACGACGTGCGACGCTTCACGGTGCTGGCGCTGGCCTTCGACGCGGGCTTCAACTCGAAGGCCACGTTCAACCGAATTTTCAAGGAAAAAACCGGCCTCACGCCCAGTGAGTACCGAAAAGCGTCCCAACCTACCCCCTGAGACGACGCGCCCGCCCCCCGACGCTAGGTTTGGGCCATCAAGTTTTTTTTCCCCTTCTGATGGCCCGCTTTCCTGATTTCCCCCAACTCCCCGCCCGCGCCCTGGCGCTGCTGCTGACCGCCGCCGCGCACCTGGTTTTGGCGCCCCTTGGTTTTGCGCAACGGGCGGCGCCGCCCGCCGCCGCTACTTCCGCCCCGCTACCCGCCACCACCGCCGCGCGCATCCGGCAAGTCGAAAACAGCCTTCGACCTTACGTGCCGGTGGCGGGGGTGCCCGGCTGGAACCTGCTGGACCGGATGAAATTCCACCGGGTACCGGGCCTGAGCATCGCCGTGATTCATAATTACCGGGTGGAGTGGGCCAAGGCTTACGGCCTGGCCGATACCGTGGCCCGGACGCCCGTGACGACGGAAACGCTGTTTTCGGCGGGGTCCATTTCCAAGCTCGTCACGGCGGGCGCGGCGCTGGCGCTGGTGCAGGAGGGCAAGCTGACGCTCGACGCGCCGATCAACGACGCGCTGCGCTCGTGGAAGCTGGCCGACAATGACTTTACGCGCGCCGCGCCCGTCACGCTGCGACGGCTGCTGAGCCACCAGGGCGGCACGAGTCAGTCGTCGTACTGGGGGTTCGTGCCGGGGCAATACACGGGCGCGCTGCCCTCGGTGGTGGATATTCTGAGCGGCCAGCCGGCGGCTAAATCGCGGGCCGTGGGGGTAAACAAGCAGCCCGGCACCGGCTTTCAGTATTCGGGCGGCGGCTACCTCGTGGCCCAAATGGCGCTGATGGATGTCAGCGGCCTGCCGTTCACCGACCTCACGGAAAAGACCTTGTTTCGGCCCCTGCAAATGCCCGGCGCCACCTTCGCCCAGCCGCTGCCCCCCGCCCTGGCCCGGCGCGCAGCGGGGGCTTACTCCGAAAACGCCTGGTTCGAAGGCCGGCCCTACGTCTATCCGCAACAGGCGCCCGCCGGGCTGTATGCCACGCCCACCGACCTGGCGCGCTTCCTGATCGAAATCCAGGAGGCTTACCGGGGCCAGGGGAAAGTGCTGACGCAAGCCTCGGCCCGCGCGATGCTGACCCCCGAAGCCGACGTTTCCACCGGTACTTACCGCGAGCAGATGGGCGTGGGGGCCTTTCTGTTACAGCGCGCCGACCGCCCGGCCACGGACGACGCGAGCCGCTACTTCGAGCATACCGGCGTCAACGCGGGCTTTCTGGCCTACGCCCTGGCCAGCGTCACGGGCGGCAACGGGGTGGTGGTGATGCTCAACAACGACGGCGGCGCCAGCGAACTGGGCAAGGAAATCCGCCGGGCCGTGGCGCAGGTGTACGACTGGACGGCCTTCCTGCCGCCGCCCATCCAGCCCACCCCGCGCCTGGCGGCGACGCTCGACGCCTACGCCGGGCGCTACCGCCGCGGCCCCGACGAGGTGATGACGTTTCGGCGCGAGGGCGACCACCTCGTGCAGGTCATCAACGCCGGGGCACCCATTCCCTGCTACCCGGTGGGCGTTGCCGGCGCTCAGGGGATGAACGATACCATCGCCTTCACCGACTACACCACGCGCGGCACCTTCCGGCGCGACGCCGCCACCGGCGCCGTCACGGGCTTCCTGTTCCCCGGCGCCGACCAACCGATGCCGCGCCTGCGGCCCGACGAATTCGTGCCCAGCGAGTTGCTGCGCCTCGGCCGCCTGACCGAAGCCATGGCCGGCTACCGCGCGCTCAACCTCAACGAGTACCAACTCACGTACCTCGTGTACGATTTGCTGAACCCCAACCGCCGCCCCCGCCTGACCCCCTCCGACCTGGCCGCCGCCGAAGCCCTACTGACGCTGGGCCAGGAGCGGTTTCCGCAGTCCGGCATCGTGCCCGCCCGCTGGGGCGACCTCTACACCCTGCGCGGCCAGCCCACCCAGGCGCGGACGGCCTACGAAACGGCCCTGCGCCTCAACCCCGACGACGACGGCCTGAAGCAGAAGCTCCGCCGACTGACGCCGTAGCGCCTCCACAGACAGGAAAAAGGTAGTCCCTACGGGACCGCGCTGGTCATTCTCTGACCGTATCCTACCGGAAGACAGTCCCTCCGGGACCGCCCTGTTTGGACGCGCCCTCCGGTGGTCTCGTGTCTAACGGTCTAACCTCTTCCAATCTACATAGCCTCCCTACGCCGCCTCGCCGTGCTGGCTCAGGTCGAGGCCCAGCGCCTCGTCTTCGGCCGTGACGCGCAGCGGCACGATGCGCGCCGTGAGCCAGTAGAGCGCCCACGAGCCGCCCAGCACGAAAACCGTGACCAGCGCCAGCGCCGCCAGGTGCTTGAGCAGCGTTTCGGGGTGGCCCGCCAGCAGGCCCACGTCTTTGGCGAAAACGGCCGTCAGCACCATCCCGACGGCGCCGCCGAGGCCGTGGCACGGGAACACGTCCAGGGTATCGTCCACGCCGGTGCGGTGTTTCAGGCGCACGGCGTAATTGCTGATCAGGGCCGCCACCACACCAATGGTGATGCTTTGCGGCACCGACACGTAGCCCGCCGCCGGGGTGATGGCCACCAGCCCGACCACCGCGCCGATGCAGGCGCCCAGGGCCGTGATTTTCTGCCCGCGCGCGGCGTCCAGGAAGATCCAGGCCAGCATCGCCGCCGCCGACGCCGTGTTGGTGGTGGCGAACGCCTGTACGGCCAACGCGTTGGCACCCAAGGCCGAACCAGCGTTGAAGCCGAACCAGCCGAACCAGAGCATTCCGGTGCCGAGCAGCACGTAGGGGATGTTGGCCGGCTCCTCGTTCACGCCGTCGAGGTGCGCCTGGCGCGGGCCGAGGAAGAGCGCGCCCGCCAGCGCCGCCAGTCCGGCGGCGAGGTGGACGACCGTGCCACCCGCAAAGTCCAGCACCCCCCACTGCCGCAGAAAGCCCTGCGGGTGCCAGGTCCAGTGCGCCAGCGGGGTGTAGATAAAGACCGTGAACAGGCTGATGAAGAGCAGGTAACCCGGAAAATGCACCCGCCCGGCAAACGAGCCGGTGATCAGCGCGGGGGTGATGATGGCGAACTTGAGCTGAAAGAGCGCGAACAGCAGCAGCGGCACGGTGGGCGAAAGCGCGGCGTCGGACCCCAGGCCCACGTTCCGCAGGAAAGCAAACGTGAGCGGCGAGCCGATCAACCCGTGCCAGGAGGTGCCGAACGCGAGGCTGAAGCCCACCACCACCCACAGCATCGAGACCACGCCCAGGGCGATAAAACTCTGGAGCATCGTGCTGATCAGGCTCTTGTGCGACACCATTCCGCCGTAGAAAAACGACAGCCCCGGCGTCATCAGCAGCACCAGGCCGGAGGCGGTGAGCATCCACGCCGTATCGGCGGCCGAGATGGCGCCGCCCGTGAGCGACGGCCCGGCCTGCCCGGCGCCCAGCAGCGCCACGCCGATCAGCAGGCCCAGCACGAGCCGCCAGCGGACGGGCGCGGCGGGTGGCGGCACACTATCAGGGGGGCCAGCGGCCGATACGGGCTTGTCAGTAATTTCAGTCAGGGCATGCATAAAAAAGGGGGCTACCTTCGGCAAAACTACTGAATTTGGCGCAAACCCCTTTCAAAAACTAGGCTCTTTGAGCTAGATCTGCTCTTTTTTGGGAGCTTTTGCCGGAAATTTACTGATTGGCAGAAGCATTGGGAAAGACTTTCTAAGCTCGTCGCTTTGCGACTTGCTGGCTGCGGGGCGGAGCCCCTGGCTACACGGGCGCCGTTTGCGTGGCGCTTTGCTGAACTTTGGGTCGCCCCCTGCGTTGGCCGGTTTTCGCCAATTCTACTAAATTTATGCGTTTCCCCTTTGCGTTGGCCCTGCCCCTGCTTTTCGGCCAGCCCGCCCTTTCGGCCCCTCCGGTCCCTTTCGCTGCCACGGTGCCCGCTACGGCCGCCGTGGCCGCCGGCTGGCTGCTCTCCCTGGACGAAGCAATGGCGCAGGCCAAAGCCACTGGCCGGCCGGTGCTGATCGTCTTCGCGGGTACCGACTGGTGCAAGCCCTGCATCCAGCTCCAGCAGGAAGTGTTCGAGACGCCGGAATTCGGCACCTACGCCGCCGGCCACCTCGTGCTGCTGCGCGAAGACTTCCCCCGGCAAAAGAAAAATCTGCTCTCGCCCGCCCAGACCAAGGCCAACGACGCCGTGGCCGCGCGCTTCAACCGCGAGGGTGAGTTTCCGCTGGCCGTGCTGATCGATGCTGACGGCAAGGTGCTGGGCCGCTCCATCGGTTACCGGCCGGGCGGCGCGGCGGCGTACATCGCCCACTTGCAGGAACTGGTGCCGGCGCTGGGCAAATGAGCCGTCGCCTCTTGCCGCTGCTGCTGACGCTTTTGCTCCCGCTGATCAGCCTCGCTGCTCCCGTGCGGGCTTACCGCAAGGCCGTCCGGGCGCTGGGTTCCACCTTCAGGGTGACCGCCGTGAGCGCCGACGAAGCCGCCGCGTGGCGGGCCATCGAAGCCGCCATTGCCGAAGCGCACCGCGTGGACCGGCTGTTCTCGTACTGGCAGCCGACATCCGAGATAACGGCCATCAACGCCGCCGCCGGGCAGCGGCCGGTGGCCGTCAGCCCCGAAGTGCTGGGCCTGATCCGCCGCGCCCTGCGCGTGGGCGAGCTGACGGATGGCGCCTTCGATATCACCTTCGAGGGCGCCGAGCGCATCTACACCTTCGACAAACAGGAACACCCGGCTCTGCCCGACACCGCCACCCGCCGCCGTGCCCGGCGGCTCGTCGATTTCCGGGCTGTGCGAATTGACACCGCCGCACGCACCGTTTTCCTGCCCCGCGCCGGAATGAAACTGAACCTCGCGGGCGTCCTGCAAGGCTACGCCGTGCGCCGTTGCGCCGCCCTGATGCGCGAAATGGGCGTCAGCAGCGGCGTGCTGGATGCCTCCGGCGACGTGCTGACCTGGGGCCACCAGGCCGATGGCTCGGCCTGGCGCGTGGGTATCGGCGACCCGCGCCGTGCCGGGAAAGCCACCGCCTGGCTGACGGTCGGCGCAACGGCCGTGACCACGGCCGGCAACTACGAGCAGTACTTCACCGTCAAGGGCGTTCGGTACGGCCACATTCTGAATCCCGCCACGGGGCTGCCTGCTACGGGGCTGCAATCGGTCACAGTGTTTTGCGCGGACGTGGAAATCGCCGATGCCCTCGACACCGCCCTGTTCGCCCTCGGCCCGGAAGCGGGGGTAGCTTTGGCGAACCGGCTCCAGGGCATTCAGGCGCTTTTCATTACCGACACCGGCAAGCTACTGACCACCAACGGTCTCCATCTCAACTATTACACCGGCCCCGAACCCGCCAATCAGGGGCCACTGACCGACCGTACCGATGCCCCATAACCGCGCTCCCACCCGCATCTTTTCGCTGCTGCTTCTCGCCGGTGGCCTGCTGACGGGCTGCGCCACCGTGGCGCCGTACCAACGCCAGTACCTCAACGACGAGGATATGATGCTGGCCAACCGCCGCGCCGAAACCCCCGAAGTCAATTTCGAGAGCTACCGCGAAGGTGCCGGCGGCGCCAACGGCGGCAAAGTAGGCGGCGGGTGTGGGTGTAATTAAGTTTTTGGTTTTTGGTTGATGGTTTTTGGTTGTTGGTTAGCGCGGTTTCGCTGTCGCGGTACGGGCCGTAGAGACGCCGCTTGGCGTCTTCCTGTAGAGACGCCTCTTGGCGTCTTCCTGTAGCGTCTTCCGTGCGCAAAAGACGCCAAGCGACGTCTCTACGGCCCCCAAATAAGCACGGCAAACCACAGCCCCCTCAACGCTCCGCCAAGAAATTTCTAATCTCTGCCCCTCCTACCCCATTCGTGCTGACTATTTTACTTCGCGGTCGCGCGCAACTGCCCTTCCTGCTGGGTTTAGTCCTTCTTTCGTTTGGCGTACAGGCCCAGGCGCCGCCTTTGGGCATTGCACCGCCGGGCACCGAGGCCGTCAGCCAGCGTGCCGCGAAGGGCGCCCGCCCCATCGAGATCAATATCCTGACCTCGTACTACGAGCAAACCGGCGACAATGCGGCCGTGACCGGCGGGCGCGGCACCGAGGCCCTCACCGATCTCAATACCACCCTTTACCTCAACATCCCGCTCGATTCCGTGGCCCGCGTGACGGCCAACGTCGGCATCGACTACTACGCATCGGCTTCTACGGACCGGATCGACGACATCCTGTCCTCGCCCTCCCATGCCGACTCGCGCAAGCACGCCGACGTGGGTTATTACCGCCGCATCGGGCGGAATACCTGGGGCGTGGGCGGCGGCTTTTCGACGGAGTACGACTACCAGTCGGTGAACCTGGTGGGGTCGTGGTCGCGGGCAGTGGCCGACGGCAGCGCCCAACTCTTCGCCAGCGGGCAGGTGTTTTTCGACCAGGCCGGGCTGAACACCAAGTTTCTGCCCATCGAATTGCGGAGCGAAGCCAAACGGTTTCTGCCCGCGTCCGGCGCGCGGCGCTCGTATAATTTCAACCTGAGCTATTCGCAGCTCCTGACCAGGCGCTTTCAGGTGGCCCTGGCCGGCGAGGTGGCTTATCAGCAGGGCTGGCTTTCGACCATCTTCCACCGCGTCTATTTCCGCGACAATGCCAGCGAACCCAACTTTGGCTTCAACCCCCTGATTCCCGACTCGCCCACCCTGCCGCACGTCGAACACCTACCCGGCGAGCGCCTAAAAGTGCCCGTCAGCCTGCGCCTGGCGTGGTTCCCCACCGACCGCCTCGTGGTGCGCGGCTTCTACCGGCGTTACACCGATTCGTGGCAGATGACCGCCAACACCCTGGAGCTGGAAGTGCCCGTCAAGCTGGGGGCTTTCTTCACGCTTTACCCGCTGTACCGGTATCATCAGCAGACCGCCGCCACCTACTTCGCGCCGTTCGCGCAGCATAGCATCACGGATACCTATTACACCTCGGACTACGACCTGTCGGCCTTCACCGCTCATAAGCTCGGCGCGGGCGTGCGGTGGTCGCCGCTGCGGGGTTTTGCCCGCTTCCACACCCCGCTGGGCAAGGGCCAAACCGAATTGAAAGGCTTAGACCTGCGGTACGCGCATTACCGCCGCTCAACGGGCCTGACAGCGGATGTGTACACGCTCGATGTGTCGTTCGTGATGCCGTAGGGCATTGAAGAACAAACGAAAAGGATTGTGCGGCGGGAGATGGAGCCGATATTAAGCGACTACCTGCCGCCGCCGCGCCACCAGGTCCACGGCGGCCGCATCCCAATTCGGAAACCCGAATGTGAACCCGTCGGCTAAAAGCCGCCCCGGCACTACCCGCCGGCTTTTGAGCACCAGTTCGGTTTCGGTGCGCATCAGCCAGGCCCCGATTTCGAGCATCCAGCAGGTGGCCGGCAGGCCGAACGGCGTCCCGGTCGCGTGGCGCAGGCCCCGCATAAAATCTTTGTAAGGCAGCGGGTTAGGCGAAGCCAGATTCACGGGGCCGGTCAGGTGCGGGTGCGTCAGGAGCCACTGCACTGCCCGGATGAAGTCGTGGTCGTGGATCCAGGACACGTACTGCCGTCCGCCCGCCGCCGGGCCACCCAGGCCCCACCGCACCAGCTTCAGCAGCACGTCGAAAATCCCGCCCGGGTCCGGCGACATCACCATCGCCGAACGCAGGGCCACCTTTCGGGTGTGGGGCGTGGGCGCCTCGTTCAGCGCGGCCTCCCAGGCTTGCGCCACTTCGGTGCTGAAGCGCCACGTATCGGGGGCCCCTCGTTGGACACCCCGTTCGGCACCGCCCAGCAGGCCGGTGGCTTCATCGTTGGGGGCATCGTAGCGGTGGGCGTAGATGGTGGCCGTGGCGGCCTGTAACCACGTGGCGGGCGGCCGGGCGCAGGCCGCAATGGCCAGCCCCACGGCGCGGGTCGAGTCCACGCGCGAGCGTAGAATCTGCCGTCGGTTTTCGGGGGTGTAGCGGCAGTCCACGATGCGCCCGGCCAGGTTGATGACGGCCGTGGCGCCGTCCAGCTCCGCCGCCCAAGGGCCGACGGTGGCGCCGTCCCAAGACACTACGCGCCAGAGCCGGGTCATATCAGGCTGACGGCTAAGGACGACCACCTCGTGGCCCTCCGCGTGAAACGCCCGGGCCAGCACCGTGCCCACCTGTCCGGAGCCGCCGGGGAGAACGATTTTCATCAGCAGGAAAGCGCCAGCCGGGATGCCACGGGCGGCGCCGGGGCAAGGTAGGTCCGGCGCGCGGCCCGCGACGGCGGCGGGCTGAGGCAACCCGTACCACGAACGCACGGCGGACGGGCCGCTCAACGCCGAATTGACCGCTGCGCTGCGGACCGGCGACACGGTTTTGCTGCTTCACCTAAATCTACCTACTGCCGACCAACTAATCCCCGGATGGCTGATTTTTAGCGATATAAGCCAGCCGTCCGTCCGTAAATACGTTGTGGAAGTGCACCACGGCAATGGCAAAAAGCACCGAAAACAGGCTCAGCAGGGCGTTGTAGTACACGGGCGCCAGTAGCGAAAACCGGATGAAGACCGTGACCAGCACGAAGGCGGAGTAGCGGAAAATGTCGGGGTAGTGCAGCGTATAGCGAAACGCGACGAGCATAAACAGGAGGTCGGCGAAAATCAGAATCAGGTAGAAGCGGTCCACCGAATGCGTCCATACGCCGTTGCGCAGCAGGTGCAGCAGGTCGTAGCCCGAAAGGCCAATCAGCGTAACCAGCACCAGCAGCGCGATGAACTGCTTGAGGGCCACGAACTGCTGCCGGTCGCCCTGCTGCGTGATGGCGCGGTGGCGCTGCACGCCGTAATAGGTGGAAAGCAGCCAGAACACCAGCAAGGCTCCCACGCCGTCCGACACCATTTTATACACCGATTCGAGCTGGCTTTGCAGCGGCAGCTGAAAATGGTAGTGCGAAAACTCCTTGAACGACGAACGCAGCAGCACCAGGCTCAGAATCTCGATCTGCTTGCCGATGGAATTGGCAATGGACTGCGGAATGACGAACACCAGGCTGATCATCTCGAAGAAAAGCAGCAGCGTGAACGAAACTTCCACCGCCTGCAGAAAGTGAACCCGGCCCAACAGCCCCCCTGCCGGCAACCACCCGAAGTAGTTGCACGCGGCCACCACCATACACAGCACGAACACCGTGACCAGCATCCCGCTCAGAAAGTAGTTGGTGCGGCGGCTCTCCCAGAATTCGTTTAACGGGTGGTAGGTCTGATTGACAAGATCCAGGAGCTTCATCAGAAAAACGATTTAGCTCCTAAGCGCCAACCTGAAGGATTGTTCAGCCTTCGGCCCCGGCCGCCACGGACCGACGCCAACCCGCTCTTCGGCGGCGCGCCAGATGGGCGAAACGCACACCGGCTGGCGGCGCCGGGGTGAGCTGATACTGGGCCCCCAGCGCGGCGAGCGGCTGCTGTTCCTGCAAGGCGGCCAGCGCCACCTCGGCTTTAAAAGGCGCTGTAAACCGGCCCCGAATACGTCCTGCGTTGCTCATTCGGGCGAACTTAGCCGACCCGCTTTAACTGTCCAGCTTTTGGGAAGCACTACAAGGTGCTCGTTGTCCCCACCGCCAGCAACTTGGCCACCTGTGCTTCGAGACGCGCCACTCGTTCGTCCAGAACAGCCGGAGGGGTAGGCGGCGCGGTGAGGACAGCGTGAACTTCCCATATCTCCAGAGCTTCCCCTACCGGCACCTCACAAGCCGGATAGTCCGGATTGTCGGCCTTGAGTAACAGGGTAGCGCCGGACCGGAAACCGGCGAGGCGGCGGATGAGCGGGCCACTGCGAAGCACCACGGCATAAAGGCGGTTCAATGGAAGCACCGTGGCCGTGGCCGTAGCCGTTGCCGTTGCCGTAGCCATCCAATCGATCCGTGCGGCCACGACCACATCCCGCGGCCGCAAACCACTGCCGCCGGACTGCGTCATTTCCGACGTCGCGACCTCGAAGGCCCGAGTGATCGGTCCGAGCCCGTGGGGTAGCGTGAGCAGCGGTAGCGTAGCCATCCAAAGCGGGTCCTGGCAGCGCATTCCATACTCCAGAAAATGGGATGCCCGGACGTATGGCGTCAGGTTTTCGTGCTTGTCGGGCGTGGGTAGCGTGAGCGGGACCAACTGCGCGGCGTGGCGTTGGTGCTGATAAATGTCGAAGTGCAGCAGGTCGTTCACCGTCAGCTCCTTCGTCAGCAGCAAATCTACGGAAACGCCGAAATGTTGCGCAATCTGGATAAGTGTATAGGTTTTGGGCTCTGCCCGACCCTCTTCCCACGCCCCCACGCTGGGCCGGGCCAGGCCAAACAGCTCGGCGAAAGCCGCCTGAGAGAGCTTTTTGACCGTGCGAATCTTACGGATATTGGCCCCGATGCAGGACATTTGGCGCTATTTTGCTCAAAACTTGAGCCGACTGAAAACTCCTTCGTACTATTGCGCCGTAAAACTACCGCCAAAACCGCGTAGCCCCCAATCTAACGGCTGTCTTTTTGAGCATAAGTTTGCACAGACGCTATCATCCTGCCTTATCTGCCCACCTTTTTCGCTCCTTCCACGACCGCAGGCTCATTATCCGATGACTAACCGCTACTTCGACAAAATTCGCTTGTATCTGCACGAACTTGGTGGCATCGTGGAAGTTGCCGACCAGTCAAGCGGCGTATTTGTAGTGAGCAAGCCCGAACTAGGCATCCAGCAACTCGTCATTGGATGCGCCGATCCCTTGCTGATTCTTGAACAGCACTTGCTCACGCTGCCCGAGCCTACCCTGCGAATCTACCAGCAGCTGCTCCAAAAAAACCGCGACATCATTCACGGCGCGTTCGTGCTCGACGACACTGGCCGGCGCGTCATCTTCCGCGATACGCTCCAGATCGAAACCCTCGACCGCGACGAGCTCGATGCGTGCTTCAACTCACTCGGGCTGCTGCTGAGCGAGTTTTCCGACGAGCTGATCGCCTTCTCCAAGCCATTTTTCACTTCCTAATCCTGATTTTATTCCGATGAGTATTTTCTCCCGCCTCTTCAAGATCGGGCAGTCTGAAGCCCATTCGGCCGTCGACAAGCTCGAAGACCCCATCAAGCTTACCGAGCAGGGCCTGCGTGACCTGCGCACGGAATTCGACAAAGCCCTGCACGCCCTGGCCGATGTAAAAGCGATGGCGATTCGCGCGCGCACCGACGGCGAACAGGCCCGCCAGCACGCTGACGACTACGAAGGCAAGGCCATCCAACTGCTCCAGCGCGCACAGCGCGGCGAGCTGGCCGCTTCCGAAGCCGACCGCCTCGCTGGCGAAGCGCTGCTTAAAAAAACCGAGCACGACGCCCACGCAACCCGCGCAGCCGCCGATCAAAAGCGCTTTGAACAGTCGGCCAACCAGCTCGACCAGAACGTGCAGCAACTCAAACACACCATCGAGAAGTGGGAAAACGAGCTCAAGACCCTCAAAGCCCGTGTGCGCGTCAGCACGGCTACCCGCACGATCAACGAGCAGCTTGCCCGCCTCGATTCCACCGGCACCATCGCCCTGCTCGAACGCATGAAGGAGCGCGTAGCGCAGGATGAGGCGCTGGCGGAGTCGTACGGCGAGCTTGCGCAGCGACACCGTAACGTTGACGCTGAAATCGATCAAGCCCTAACGCAAGCTCCCGCCGATCGCGCCCAACGCGCGCTCTATGCGCTCAAAGAGCGGCTGGCGCTGCCCCCGGCGACGGAGTAGCGAAAGGATTGGCCGGCCGCGGCTCCTTATAACCCACCTCAGGCGCGAGGCAATCGCGTTATTTGTTCGCCAATCTCACCCGGAGATCGAAAGGCTCTATCAGCTTGCCCGCACGTTATGACCGAACTGCTTCAAGCCGCCGTTGCGCCGCCTAACCTGCTGCCCACGGCCCTGCTGGTATTTGTGGTGCTGTACTGGCTCTCGGTCATGATCGGCCTCGTCGGGTCCGATGCGCTCGACCTGCACCACGACGTAGGCCACGACATAGGCCACCACCACAGCGGGGCACACGGCGGGTTGGGTACCGACTGGCTCAACAACGCGCTGACCTTCTTCAACCTCGGGCGCGTGCCGCTCATGTTCTGGCTTTCGTTCGTGGCACTGCCGCTTTGGGTGGGCAGCATTCTGGCGAACTACTGGCTCGGTAACACTTCGCTGCTGATCGGGCTGGTGCTGCTCGTTCCCGTGTTGCTGGTCAGTCTGTTCGTTGCCAAAATTCTGACCTTGCCGTTCGTCAAGCTCTTCGCGGCGATGGAAAAAGACCACGGCGCTGGCGCCCAGCCCATCGGCAAGCTTTGCACTGTGGTACTGCCCGCCACCCACGAGCTGCTTGGGCAAGCCAGCATCCGCCTCACGGACGGCGCTCCGCTTACGCTCAACGTGAAAGCCCTCTCGCCTACCGCTACCTTTCGCAAAGGCGACCAGGCCCTCGTGATCGACTTCGACGCCCAGCGCCGCTGCTACCTGATCGAACCTTACTGACGCCCTACAACCGCGCTAGCTCCCCCTCCCCGCTGCTTCCCGAAACCCGCTAATTACTTCTCCCCATGATTGCCCAACTTTCGTGGGCGGCGCTGATCATCATCGGCCTGCTGCTCCTCGGTTTTCTCTCGATTCTGGTGCGGATGTACCAGAAAGCCGTGCAGGGCGAAGCCCTCGTCCGCACCGGTCTGGGCGACACAAAAGTGTCGTTTTCGGGCATGTTCGTCATTCCCATCATTCACCGCCTGGAAGTGATGGATATCACCCTCAAATCGATGGTGATCGCGCGGCACGGCGCCGAAGGCTTGGTCTGCAAAGACAACCTGCGCGCCGACGTGAAAGTCAATTTCTTCGTGCAGGTCAATAAAACGCCCGGCGACGTTATTCACGTCGCGCAGAGCATCGGCTGCCGACGCGCCTCGGATCCGGCAGCGCTCGAAAA
>JANPLI010000015.1:0-21680 GCA_031426455.1 Hymenobacteraceae bacterium
CGCGAAGACCAATTTAGTGTCTTCGCGGCAAGGCCCCGCTTTTCTCTCGTAACGAGATGATTATGCGTCGCCCCCAAACAATCCGCCTTGCTCGCCGGGCGGAATTTTGCCGAGATGGCGGTAGGCCAGCTCGGTGGCTTCGCGTCCGCGGGAGGTGCGCTTGAGGTAGCCTTCCTGAATCAGGAACGGCTCATAGACTTCTTCAATGGTTTCCGCTTCTTCGCCGCAGGCCGTGGCGATGGTAGAAATACCTACTGGGCCACCCTTGAACTTGTCGATAATGGTGGTCAGGATGCGATTGTCCATCTCATCAAGGCCGTTCTGGTCCACGTCGAGGGCGTTGAGGCCGAACTTGGCGATTTCCACCGTGATCGTGCCGTCGCCTTTCACCTGAGCAAAGTCGCGGGTGCGGCGCAGCAGGTTGTTGGCGATCCGGGGCGTGCCGCGCGAACGGCGGGCAATCTCGAAGGCCGCATCTTCGTGGATGGGCGTCCCCAGAATGGCCGCCGAGCGCAGCACGATGCCTTTCAGGAGTTGGGCGTCGTAGTATTCGAGCCGGCACGTGATGCTGAAGCGCGCCCGCAGCGGGGCCGTCAGCATCCCGGAGCGCGTGGTGGCGCCAATGAGCGTGAACGGATTCAGCCCGATCTGCACCGACCGCGCGGCGGGGCCGGAGTCGAGCATAATATCGATTTTGTAGTCCTCCATCGCCGAATACAGGTACTCTTCCACCACGGGGTTCAGGCGGTGAATCTCGTCGATGAACAGCACGTCGTTTGGCTCCAGGTTGGTGAGCAGCCCGGCCAGGTCGGAGGGTTTGTCCAGCACCGGCCCGGAGGTCATCTTCAGGCCCGCCGCCAGCTCATTGGCGATGATGTGCGAGAGCGTGGTTTTGCCCAGGCCGGGCGGGCCGTGGAGCAGTACGTGGTCGAGGGCTTCGCGCCGCTGCCCGGCAGCTTTGACGAAGACTTTGAGGTTGGCGACGATCTTTTCCTGACCGTCGAAATCAGCAAAGGAAAGCGGGCGCAGGGCCTTGTCGATCTCCTTGTCGGAGTCGGTGAACTTGTCGGCATCGCCGCTCAGGAAGGCTTCACGCATCAGCGGAAAAGTAGGGGAAAAATGACCCGCCCGGGGCATTCCGGTGGGGCAAGGAGCAAACATACGTCCGGCGCTAAAAGCTCAGGAAACAACGCGGCCCGGCCGATATTTACGTTGCCCCCGCGGCGCGGCAGGTCGCAGCGTTGGCCGACCCCCATTTGCCCGGCGTTGGCGTAAGGCGGGTGGCGCGCCGGGCCTACCTTGCGGCTCTCACCACCATTTAAAAATTCCTCCTGATGACGAAGCGTGATTTTCTGAAAACCGGTGCCGTGGCCTCGCTGGCGGCCGTGCTGCCCGGCGTTGGCCTGGCCGGCCCCGCCCGGATCGAAAACCCCACCCACGACGGCCCGCTGGGCAAAACCAAAGTGGTCGATGACAAGGGCCAGTATATCCTGCCGCCGCTGCCTTACGCCTACAATGCATTGGAGCCGCACATCGACGAGGCCACGATGAAGCTCCACCACGACGCCCACCACGCAGCCTACGTCAAGGGGCTGAATAAGGCGCTGGACGAACTGAAAGCCGCCCGCGAGAAAAAGGATTTTTCGCTCGTGGCTCACTGGGAGCGCGAAGCGGCTTTTCACGGTTCCGGCCATTTGCTGCACACGCTGTTCTGGGACGGGATGAGTCCGGCCAAATCGGAGCGTAAGCTGAGCGAAAAACTCAGCAAGTACCTGGCGCAGAGCTTCGGCTCCTACGACGACTTCAAGGCCCATTTCGTGGCCGCGACCACGGCCGTGGAAGGCGCCGGCTGGGGTATTCTGGCCTACGAACACGCAGCCGACCGCCTGGTGATTCTGCAAGCCGAAAAGCACCAGAATCTGGCCCTCTGGACGGCCACGCCGCTGTTGGTCTGCGATGTCTGGGAACACGCCTACTACCTCAAGTACCAGAACAAGCGCAAGGACTACTTGGAAGCGTTTTTCAACGTCATCAACTGGCCCGAAGTCAGTGCCCGGCTGGAACGGGCGTTGGGGTAGGGGAGGGGCGCCCAGGGCCGCGTGGTAATGCAACCCCGCTACGGCCGCGCGGGCCTTTGCCGCACTGCTTCAACGCTTTCATTTTACCTGATCTACTGATGACTGTTTTCAACCGGACGGTGGCTTTGGCCACCAGCCTCGCCGTGCTGGCGGCGTGTTCGTCGAAGAAGCCGGCCCCCGTTGCCGCCGTAGCCGTGGCGCCGCCCGTGGCCGCCACGCCCCCGCCCCCGCCCATCGTGAAGGGTACGGGTATTAACCTCGACAACCTCGACACGTCGGTCGAACCGTGCACCGACTTCTTCAAGTATGCTAACGGCAATTGGGTGAAAAACAACCCGATACCGGGGTCGGAAGTCCGCTGGGGAGCGTTCAACGAGTTGGCTGACCGCAACAACGCCATTCTGCGGAATATTCTGGAATCGGCGGCCAAAAGCCCCGGCGCCGCCGGCACCAATCAGCAGAAAGTAGGCGATTACTACGCCTCGGCGATGGACACGATGGCCATCGAGCGCGAGGGGCTGAAACCCCTGCAAACGGAGCTGGACCGCATCAAAAACCTACGGACGCTGGCCGATCTGCAAAAGACTCTTTCGCGCCACCAGATCATCGGCACGGGCGCGCTCTTCAACGGCGGCGTAGGCCAGGACGACAAGAACTCGGAAGTCTATGCCGTCTTCGCGAGCCAGGGCGGGCTGGGTTTGCCCGACCGGGATATGTACCTCAAGACCGACAAGCGCTCGGAGACGGTGCGGAGCGAATACCGGAAATTTCTGGTGACGATCTTCAAGCTCTCCGGCGAGTCGGAGGCCGATGCCGGTAAGCACGCCGACGCCACCCTGCGCATCGAAACCCGACTGGCGAAAGCTTCCCGCTCGCGGGTCGAACTACGCGACCCCTACGCCAACTACAACAAGCTGAGCGTGGCGGCCTTCAAGAAGCTGGTGCCTAATTTCAACGTCGACCTGATGCTGGCCGACCTGAAACTGAGCAGCACCAAGGAAGTAATCGTTGGGCAGCCGGCCTTCTTCACCGAAGCCAACACGATGCTCAAAACGGTGGGCATTCCGGACTGGCAGGCTTACCTGAAGGCGCGGCTGCTGTCGTCGTTCGCCGGAACGCTGCCCGCCGCTTACGTACAGGCCAACTTCGATTTCTACTCCAAAACCCTGAACGGCGCCAAGACGATGCAGCCCCGCTGGAAACGCGCCCTGCGCGCCACCGATGGTGCCCTGGGTGAGGCTTTCGGCCAGCTTTACGTGGAGAAAGCCTTTACGCCCGCCGCCCGCAAGCGCGCCCAGGAACTGGTGCAAAACCTGCGCGTGGCGTTCGCCGGCCGCATCAAGCAGTTGGAGTGGATGACGCCCGCCACCAAGATCGAAGCCCAGCGCAAGCTTGATGCGATCACGGTGAAAATCGGCTACCCGGATAAGTGGAAGGACTATTCGGCCCTCCAGGTAGCCCGCACCGCTTACGCCACCAATGTGCTGCGCGCCCGCGAGTGGAGCACCTTCGATAACGCCGCCAAGTTTGGCAAGCCCGTGGACCGGATGGAGTGGGGAATGTCGCCGCCGACGGTGAACGCCTACTACAACCCGGGGATGAACGAGATCGTGTTCCCGGCCGGCATCCTGCAACCGCCGTTCTACGACCCCAATGCCGACGATGCCGTGAACTATGGGGGTATCGGCGCCGTGATCGGCCACGAAATCACCCACGGTTTCGACGATCAGGGCCGGCTCTACGACGCCAAGGGCAACCTGAAGTCGTGGTGGACTAAAGTTGATTCCACCCAGTTCGCTCAGCGCACGGGCCTGGTGGATAAGCAGTACTCGGCCTACCAGCCGCTCGACTCGGTGTACGTGAACGGTAAGCTGACGATGGGCGAGAACATCGCCGACATCGGTGGCATCAACATCGCTTTTGATGCTTTCAAAATGACCGATCAGTACAAAAACAAGGTGAAGTACGATGGCCTGACCCCTGACCAGCGTTTCTTCCTCTCGTTTGCCCAGATCTGGCGCGTGAATGCCCGGCCGGAATACCTGCGCCAGCAGGTGGTTACGGACCCCCATTCGCCGGCGGTGTTCCGGGTCAATGGCCCGTTGTCGCTGATGCCCGCTTTCCACGACGCCTTCGGCTGTAAGCAGGGGGCCAAGATGACCTGCGTGGCGGATAAGTGCGCGAAAGTCTGGTAAGCGGCCCGTGCCTGTCCATTCAAAAAAAAGCTTGCCCCCGGCTTGCCTTCGTGGCGAGCCGGGGGCAGACTTTTGGGGGAAATGTCGTCGTAACGTCCTGTTGGCTGTGCGGCCAGGTTTTTGGGTTCTAGCTGCAAGAGCAAAGCCACCGGTCGTGCGCTCCTGACTTCAAGTGGCCGACCATTCCTCCGCATTATACTTCCTGCGAGGCCTGTACACCAGCGGATTGGCTTGTAGCTTATGGCTTGTAGCTCGCCAAAGGCTCGTTCTTACCGCCCGAAGGGCACCGGAATCATCACCTTACGGGTTACCGGTTCGTCGTTCGACTTACCCGGCACCCACTGCGGGCCGTCCTGAATTACGCGGACGGCTTCTTCGTCGCAGCCGTAGCCCAGGCCCTGCACCACCCGGAAGTTCGACAGGGTGCCGTCGGTATTCACCTGAAACTCGACCTGCACGTTGCCGCGCACGTCGGCTTTACGGCCTTCCGTCGTGAGCTTGGCAGCCCCTGCGATGTAGCTTGAATATTTTCCGTAGCCGCCGGCTGGTTCCGGGCGCACAATTTTAGTCCGTCTCTCGGCGGCGGCAGCCGATGCCAGCGAGCGCACCGCCACCGCTTCCGCCGTGGAAAGCTGCACATTGGCCTGGCCATCGGCATTGGCGCGGGTGGTGCGCTGCACGAAGCCGGGGGCCTCCACATCCATCGTACCATCGCCGCCGATGGGCACTTCAATCGTGTACCAGCCATCGGCGCCCGCCGATACCTTGCGGCCGGTGGCGCGCAACGTCACGGTAGCGCCCGCCACGGGCACCCCGCCGTCGGTCGTAATCTGGCCGCGCATCCGGCGGACGGTTGGCTCGGCCGGGCGTTCTACCCGCGGGGCAGCAGCAACAGCAGCCGCTGCGGCTGCGGCGCGGGCGGCTGCGGCTGCATCGGCCGCCGCCGTCTCGCGGGCCGTGCGGGCGTCATCCCGTTCCTGTCGGCGTTGTTCTTCCAGCGCCAGCAAGCGGGCTTTTTCAGCGGCGGCCGTCACGGCGGCCAGCGAATCGTTGCGGCGTTTGAGGGCTACTTCTTCCGGGTCCGGTTCATCGCTGCTGAACAGCGATTCGAAGAAGCCTTTCGGTTGCCCCTCCTCACCGGCCAGCCCGGCGGCGCGCCGTCGTTTGGCGGCAATGGCCTCTTCATCTACTGATTTGGTGTAAAAATTGGCCAACAGCCCGCCCATCAGTAGCAATGAGAGCAAGGTGCCGCCCAGCCACGTCAGCAGCCGCCGTTTGCGGCGACTGGCAGCAGCCAGTTTCGGTGCGGCGGCGGGTTCGGTTGAGGACGGTACTTCAGGAGAATTTTCCACGATTTGCTTTTCTGGATGGTTAATGCGGTTTTCCAGCCGCTTACCCAATTCGGCTACACTGGTCTGCACGGCCGCAGGGGTGGCGGATGCGGTGCCATCAGCGGCATCGGCGTGAAACTGCGAATCGATCAGTCGCTGCTCCACGGTTCGGCTGGTAGAGCCGGTGCCATCGCTGCGCAGGTAATCGGCCAGCGCCTCCGCCGACAGAGGCGCAGGTGTAGAAGGATTCTGATCAGCAGCGGATTCAGGCGAGGAAGGGCGTTTAGGAGAAGCCATTTAGCAGAAGGCGACGGGCACGAAGCCCGGGCAACGGGACCAAAATAAAAAGCAGCCAACCTGCATTTAAGAGGGTTGGCGCATCAGCAGTAGCCGAAGCGCGCGGCGACCGTTCTGGAGCGCGCTTTTCACCTGTTTGAGGTTGAAGCCGGTTTCAGAGGCCACTTCGCGGTAGCTCTTCTCGTCCAGATAAAATAGCCGCAGGCACCGCTGCTGCACCGTGGGCAGGCTGTCCAGCCCCGTCCGCATGGCTTGCAGCTCCGCTTCTTCCAGTGCCAGCATCTCCTGATGATGCAGCGGATCGCTGATTTCCACATCGGCCCCGTCAGTCAGGTGGCGGAGCGCGTCAGGGCGGGTGGCTTTCGCGGCGCGCAGTTGCATCAGGCAGTAGTTGCGGGCCGTGGCGTAGAGCCAGCCGCTGAACTGCCGCACCGGGTGGCGGCGCAGCTCCGTGACGAGTTTTTCGAATAGCGCCATTACGGCATCCTGGGCGGCCGGCTGGTCGCGCAGATACTGATAGCAGACGCCGTAAGTCAGGTGCAGATACCGGGCGTACAGTTCGCCGAGGAGCGCCAGGTCGCCGGATTCGCGGTAGCGGGCCGCCAGGTCTTCATCGGAAACCGTTGGGTGAGCGGGCGTGGAAGTCAGAAACAAGGGGAGGCGAGAGAAAGCGTTAGCGGGGGCAAGTTACGTTTCAGGTTGCTTGTTTCTAGTTGTTCGTTGTTGATTGCCTTCAAGAGAACTAACCAGCAACCAGCAACTAAAACCCCAAAACCATAAACCAAAAACTCTCAATAAGCCCGTGCGAAATGCACCCGCCGCGCCGAGGGCTGGCCGGTCAGGATGCAAACGCCGGGCGCGGCATCCTCGGAAGCCACGTCGAGCGACAGGCAGCGAATGGTAGCCTTCGTTTCGTCCTTGATGCGCTGCTCGGTTTCGGGGGTGCCGTCCCAGTGCGCCAGCACGAAGCCCGGCTCTTCGTCGAGCAGGCGCTGAAACTCGGTCCAGGTATCGGCGCGGCGCGTATTGGCTTCGCGGAAGGTGAGGGCTTTCTGGTAGATGTTCGCCTGAATTTCAGTCAGCAGCGCCTGAATGCGTTCGGCGAAGCCGGGCAGGGGCAACTGAAACTTCTCCTTAGTGTCGCGGCGGGCCACTTCCAGCACGTCCTGGTCCAGGTCGCGGGCACCAATGGCCAGCCGGACGGGTACCCCCTTCAGCTCCCACTCGGCGAATTTGAAACCGGGGCGCTCGGTGTCGCGGTCGTCGTACTTTACCCGGATGCCCAGCGCCTTGAGCTGCGCCACCAGTGGCCGGATGCGGGCCGACAGTTCGTCGAGCTGGCCGGTTTTGTAGATCGGCACTACCACCACCTGAATCGGGGCCAGGCGCGGGGGCAATACCAGCCCCTCATCGTCGGAGTGGGCCATAATCATCCCGCCGATCAGGCGCGTACTGACGCCCCAACTGGTGCCCCAGACGTGTTCCAGCCCGCCCTCTTTCGTGGCGAACTGCACGTCGAAGGCCTTCGCAAAATTCTGCCCCAGGTCGTGCGAGGTGCCCGCCTGCAACGCCTTGCCGTCCTGCATCAGCGCCTCGATGCAGTACGTTTCCAGGGCGCCGGCGAAGCGTTCGTTGGCCGTCTTGGTGCCCTTGACGACGGGCAGCGCCATCCAGTTCTCGGCAAAGTCGGCGTACACATCGAGCATCCGCCGGGTTTCTTCCTGCCCTTCCTGGTGGGTGGCGTGGGCGGTGTGGCCTTCCTGCCAATAGAACTCCGTCGTCCGCAGGAAGAGGCGCGTCCGCATTTCCCAACGCACCACGTTGGCCCACTGGTTGATGAGCAGCGGCAGGTCGCGGTAGCTCTGAATCCAATTTTTGTAAGTACTCCAGATGACGGTTTCCGACGTGGGACGCACGATTAGCTCTTCCTCCAGCTTGGCTTCGGGATCCACGATCACCCCTTTGCCGTCCGGCGACGCCTTCAGGCGATAGTGCGTCACGACGGCGCATTCTTTCGCAAACCCCTCTACGTGAGCGGCTTCTTTACTCAGAAATGACTTCGGAATGAAGAGCGGAAAGGCCGCATTTTCGTGGCCGGTTTCCTTAAACATATCGTCCAGTGCCCGCTGCATTAGTTCCCAGATGGCCCAGCCGTAGGGCTTCACGACCATACAGCCCCGCACCGCCGAGTTTTCGGCCAGCCCGGCGCGCTTCACCAGTTCATTATACCACAGCGAATAATCTTCGCGGCGCGTCGGCAAACTTTTGCTCATTCGGTTATCGGCGTAACTTTGGTTGATTCTGAGGGAAAACCCGGCGCGGCGGCAAGACTTTTGCCACCCGGTTTGGGCACCCATCGGGGCCGAAATTACGTTCAAATCGGTCCAATGCACCGTATCAACTGGTAAAGCCGGTCCTACCCGCCTCCGGTAAGCGGGCAACGCTGGTCCCGGAATCTGTCTCCGCCTTTTGCTTCCGTTCGTCACCGTCAGCTTCTGCTTCGGTTTTATTATGAAATTCCTGCCTGCCTCCTTTTTGGCTTTTCCCGCGCTGGCATTGCTGGCTACCGGGTGCGCCACCACGGCGCCGACCGTTTCCTATACGGAGACCGACGACGTGTACTATTCCTCCAAAGACCGCACGCGTCCGGTGGCGCCGCCCGTAGCCGCTTATCAGCCGCAGGCGCCTGCCGCCGATGGCTCAGTGGCAAACCCGGACTATAACGGTCAGGTCGGCAACGTGCAATCGACTGATTACTACGACGGCGGCAGTGCCTACGCAACCTCGTCGCGCGTCAATTCACCTTATTACGGCGCCGTGAGCCGCTACAACAGTGGCTATGTGTACGACCCGTTCTGGAGCGGTTCGTCGCTGGCGTTGGGGTGCGGCTACGGGGGGTATGGTGGCTACGGCTGGGGCGGCCCATCGTTCTATTCCTACGCGCCGGTTTACGTCGGCCCCCGGATGAGCTTCGGTGTCTCGTTCGGCTACGGCTGGGGGGGATACTCGACCTGGGCCGCGCCGATGTACGGCTACGCCAGTCCTTATTTCTACGACCCATTTTGTAGTCCTTTCTGGGGGCCATCTTTTGGGTATGGCTACGGCTATTCGCCCTACGGCTATGGATACTCCCCTTTCGGCTTCGGCAACGGCTACACCAACGGCTTTTACGATGGCTTCTATGCTGGGGGCGGGCGCTCAAATGGCCCACGCCGCACGTATGGCCCGCGTCTCGACCGTTCGGTAACGCCTTCGGGCGTAGCTAACTCCGGCTACAGCAGCGGTGGCCGGCGGAACCGCAATGGCAACCCTAATGGCGGGCGGGCGGCTTCTTCGGGCGGTGCCTATGCCAGCCCCGGCACCGGTAACTACGGTAGTGGTACCAGCAACTACGGCAGCACCGGCGCTACTTACGCCGCCCCTTCACCGGTGAATGGCGGTAGTTACGGGGGGCAGGCAACGGCTGCCCCGCAGTCGGTTGCGCGGCCAAACCGTAACGAAACCGGCGCGACCTACCAGCAGGCAACGCCCCAGTATCAGCAGCCCACCAAAAATGGCCGGGCTTATCAGCAGCCTGTTTACCAGCAGGCTACGCCGCAGTATCAGCAGCCCACCGAAAATGGTCGGGCTTATCAGCAAGCGGCCCCGCAGTATCAGCAGCCGCGCTACCAGCAGGCTGCCCCTGCTCCGGCGCCCGCACCCGCGGAGCGCACCAGCCGTTTGGGCGGGTTTTTCGGGGGCGGAAATAATAACAGCAATAGCGGCGGTGGTTTTTCGGCACCCTCGCGGCCGTCTGGTGGCGGCGGTGGGGGGTTTGGCGGTGGTAGTTCGGGCGGCGGTGGCGGCGCCCGTCGGTCGCGGTAGTACTTCCGCCGGCGTTACCAGCCAGTTTCGGCATCATTTTAAACCGGGCGCGGGAGGTTCTGACCGCCAGCGCCCGGCTTATTTTTGGCCAATTGTGAGCAGCGGGCCGTAGCAGACTTAGTCATTTTTTTCTGATTTCGTAGATCATTCCTAATGAACACATTCCTTCGGCCCTGGCCAACGGCGGTCTTGTTGCTTGTGCTGCCGGCGCTGCCGGTTGCTGCCCAAAACGAGTTGGATGCCCTGCGTTACTCGCAGGTTCAGTCCACCGGAACTTCGCGGACCCAGGCAATGGGCGGCGCGGCTTCATCGCTGGGAGCTGATTTGGGAGCCTTTGTATTGAACCCGGCTAATTTGGGCGCTTTCCGCCGGTCGGAGTTCAGCGTATCGCCGGGCCTGCTGCTGACGAATTCGGCCTCCACCGTGGCGGGCTACAAAGAGGCCACGGAGGTCGACCGCGCCGTGCTTAACTTCGGTAATCTGGGTTTTGTACTGGCCGCGCGCCGCGCCGATGACGACGTGTCGTCCGATTGGCGTTCGGGCAATCTGGGCATCAATTTTAGCCGACTGAATACGTTTTCCGCTAACCGAACGTACCAGGCGACCTTGGCCCCGGATGATACCACCTCGGTGCCCTACTGGCTGCGGAGCCAGTTTTTCAGCGGCAATGGTCTGAATCCGGCCGATAACCAGTCGCCGAATGCCACGACGCGCTTCAACTATCTGACTGCCCTGACGAACCGGGCTAATGCGTTGGATGACAATTTCGTGGCGCAGACCGCTTCCGACTTCGACGACCTGGCCTATCAGACTTACCTGCTCAATTTTGCCACCGTCAGTCCGACCAATAACCAGCTTACGGGGCGGGTTTACAATGCCTCCCGTACCGGTGCCGTGACGCAGCGCGAGATTACCGAGATCAGGGGCGCTCAGAATCAGATCGACATCGGCTACGGCGCCTCCTACAAGGACAAGTTGTACCTCGGGGCGTCGCTCGGCATTACGACACTGCGCTATAAGCAGACCCGAACCCTGAAGGAAACCACCGCCGACCCCACGTCGGACCTGCAAACGATCACGATGACCGATGGCTACGAGGTGAACGGGGGGGGGCTGAACGTGCGCATCGGCGCCGTGTATAAGCCATTGGATGCCTTGCGGTTGGGGCTTTCGGTGCAGACCCCGACCTGGTACGGCCAGTTAAAAGAGCAGGGCCAGGCGATGCGTCTCAGTACGACGTTTTCGCAGGGAGACATTAGGGCTGCTTCGGCCAGCACGGCTGCCAACGCGTACCAGTACGCCGTCACGACGCCGTTCCGGGCCACGGCTGGCGTGACGCTGATCGGCGGCAAAGTCGGGTTGGTGACGGCTGATGCGGACTATGTGAACTACGGTTCCGCCAGCCTGAGCACGGCGAACGACGATCCCGGCGATTTTACGACCGCCAATAATGCCATCCGTGACAGCTACCGCTCGGTGCTGAACTACCGCGTAGGTGGCGAACTCCGCCTGGCGCAGATTTTCCGCCTTCGCGCGGGCTATGCTTTCTACGCTTCGCCTTACACCAATACCGACACCAAAGGCGAGCGCACGGTGATCTCGGGCGGCGCGGGCATCCGGCGGGAAAACTTCTACCTGGAACTGGGGCTGGCCCGGACGGAATTCGAGCAGCCCTACAGCCCTTACAGCCTCGGCAGCCGCCCCGGCCCGGTCGTCAATACGAAGTACACCCTCTGGAACCCGACCGTGACGATGGGCTTCGTGATTCAGTAAAAGCCGCGCGGCGGGTAAGCCGCCGAACGGCCTACGACCACCAAAAATCGGCCGCCACGTACAGGTGCGGCCACTGTTCCGGCGCCGTAGCAGAAGCCAGACCCAACGCCACGGGCTGCCGGCGCAAGTAAGCGACCACGCGTTGCAGTTCGTTGGTATCCGTTTCGTCGGGCAAGCGCAGTTCGTGCGAAGCCGTTTCCCAGAAGGCGCCGTTTCGGCCCAGCAGCGTGTTAGCCTGCTGGGCCGAACGTGTTTTGAAGCGGTGTAAAGCCGTTTTCAATGACACGACGGCCTCTGCCGCGGGCGGCAGGCGCAACAATAGATGCAGGTGGTTGGGTAGCACGCAGTAAGCCAGCAAGCCAAAGTGCTGAGCCTCGGCGGCGCGGTGCAGTTCGGCGCGTACCGCGCGGGCCACGGTGCTGCTGCGCAACAGGTTGCGGGTGTGGGCGCCGGGGGCGTGGCAAGCGGCATCGAGGCGGGCGTCCCAGGCGGCGAAGTAACGTTTGCGGGCCGTGTGGCGGGCGGCAGCGCCGGGCGGGCCAGCCGGGCAGACGCGCTCTTCTGCCAGTAGCTCGCGGCGCAGGGGCGCTACGTCGTCGGCAGTCAGTATGTCGGCTAACGGCAGCGTGAGCAGGCAGGTGGTGCCGGGCAGGTGCTGCTGCGGCGGCGCATAGCGCGCGGCCGTCAGCGGGAAGCGGGAAGTGGGCATCGGTGTTGGGAAAAGCTAAGGGTGATCATTGGCGAAAAACGATGGGAGCAACCAGCGCCTGGCCAGCGGGCCGGACGACGGGTTGCGCCAGGAAGAAGAACTGCCCAAAGATGACCGTTTTTGGTGAATTCCGGTGCGGATGAGCGGTAAATTTTTCGCGATACCGGCAGTAGCCGGGGCCGGACGGTGGCCAGCAGCGGCGGGGGCGGGCAGGGATGCCATTTTTGCGGAATGAATGCTGCCGCCCTGCCTGATCCGGAATCTACTGCTTCCTCCTCATCTGCTCCGGACCGCTACGCCCGGCGCGGGGTTTCGGCTCAGAAGGAGGATGTCCACGCGGCCATTAGCGGGCTGGATAAAGGCTTGTTCCCGCGCGCTTTCTGTAAGATCACGCCCGATGTGCTGGGTGCCGACGACGCCTGGTGCACCGTGATGCACGCCGACGGCGCGGGTACGAAGTCGGCGCTGGCCTGGGCCTATTGGCGCGAAACCGGCGACCTTTCCGTCTGGCGCGGCATCGCCCAGGACGCCGTGGTGATGAACCTCGACGACCTGATCTGCTGCGGCGTCACGGATCGGATTCTGCTCTCGTCCACCATCGGACGCAACAAACGGCTGGTGCCCGGCGAGGTCATCAAGGCGCTCATCGAAGGCACCGAGGCGGTGCTGCAACAGTTGCGCGAGCTGGGCATCGGCATCCACAGCACCGGCGGCGAAACGGCCGACTTGGGCGACCTGGTGCGCACCGTAATCGTCGATTCCACCGTCGTGGCCCGCGCGCCGCGCGCCGATATTCTGAGCAACGACCGCATCCAGCCCGGCGACGTGATCGTGGGCCTGGCGTCCAGCGGGCAGGCCACTTACGAGGCGCGCTACAACTCCGGCATCGGTTCCAATGGTCTGACTGCCGCTCGTCACGACGTATTCGGCGCCGCCGTGCGCCAGGCCCACCCGGAGAGCTATGACCCGGCGCTGCCGTCCGACCTGGCCTACGTCGGCCCCTACGCCCTGACCGATCCGGCCCCAGCCGAAGTACTGGCTCAAGCCCTTGGAATGACGGTCGGCGAGCTGGTGCTTTCGCCTACCCGCACCTATGCGCCCGTGGTGCAGCTACTGCTGCAGGAAGGCTTGCGCCCGTATCTCCACGGGCTGGTGCACTGCTCCGGCGGGGGGCAGACCAAGGTGCTGCATTTTACGGACAACCTGCACCTTATCAAAGACAATTTGCTGCCCGTGCCGCCGTTGTTCGGGCTGATTCAGGCGGCCAGCCAAACGCCGTGGGCCGAGATGTACCGGACGTTCAATATGGGCCACCGGCTCGAAGCTTACGTTCCCGCTGCCCTCGCCGGCGAGGTGATCGCGGCGGCCCGCGCCTTCGATATCGAGGCGCAGGTAGTGGGCCGCGTGGAAGCCGCCGAGGGGCAGAATCGCCTGACGATCAAGGGGCCTAACGGCAGTTTTCGGTACTAATCAATGAGCAATGAACAACAAATAATTAAAAATTTTTAATTATTTGTTGTTTATTGCCGTATGGAAAAGTTGCTGCGCCAGCGCGGGCTTCTACTTTCTGAAGCCGCCCTCTTCCTTAACGAAATGATTGTAAACCAGCTTGTCGGCCAGTGCGGGCAGCCAGCGGTTCAGAAAAACCGTGAGTTTGCCCTGGCCGGTCAGCACAAGGTCGCGGCGGCGGTGACGAACGGCGTCGAGAATGGCGGCGGCGACGGCTTCGGGCGTCATCATCGCGGCTTCGTCGCGCGGCGACGTGCCCTGCGGTTGGCCGTCGGCGAGCAGGGCGGTCTGGCGGATATTGGAAGCCGTGAAGCCCGGGCAAGCCAGCAGTACGTGGACGCCGGTGGGCCGCAGCTCGGTGCGCAGTGCCTCCAGAAAACCGTGCATCGCGAATTTGGAAGCCGAGTAGCCCGTCCGGCCGGGCAAACCCCGGTAGCCGGCAATGCTGCTCACGCCCACAATCGAACCGCGCGTTGCCAGCAGATGCGGCAGCGCGGCGTGCGTCATTTCGACGGTGCCGAAGAAATTGACCGCCATCAGGCGGCGCAGCACGGCGGGGTCGGCGTCAGCAAAAAGGGCCCGCATCGACAGGCCCGCGTTATTGATCAGCACGTCGAGGCGCCCGAAAGCAGCGATGGTTTCGGCCACCGAGCGGCGGCAATCGGCGGGCTGGGCCACATCGGCGGTGATGGCCAATTGCTGACCCGTGGGCGCGGCCTGCGTCAGCAGCGCGGCCGTCTGCGCCAGGCCAGCTGCATCGCGGCCCGTGAACGCCACCGCTGCACCTGCCTGGGCGTAAGCCAGCGCCAGCGCCCGGCCAATGCCCGACGAGCCGCCCGTGATCAGCACCACTTGGTTTTCTTGCATCGTCGGGCAAAGGTAGGACGGGGCAAAAGCGTCGTACCCGCCGTTGCGTGGCGTTCCGGAGGGTTTTCAGCTCCCGGCGATGCTTTTCCGGGAAGCGCGCCCCACGCCCCGAACGCTGGCAACGGTTCCACGTCGTGGATACGTCTTCGTCGGGCCGGGCAGCGCAACGTTGAGCGCAACCTTGGCGGCGACAAAGGCGCCCTTGCCGCACCGCACCGCACCGCACCGCAGCGGGGCTGGCGGCTTCGGCCCGCCGCGGCGAACGACGTACTTTTATTGCCCTGCTGATAGCAGGGCGTCGATGGATTTGGCTCTTTATTTTTATTTCAATGCGTATCGCTGCTATTTTGCGGGTGCTTTCTGAAGGTCGGAAAGCCGGAGCTTTGATGGCTTGTCTGTTGGGAATCAGTGCGGCGCCGGTCCTGGCGCAGTGCCCGGTGGCGGGGAGCTGTACGCCGGGTGCCGCTTCCGACCCCGATGCGGCCATCTTTGGCGGCGGTATTCAGCTCGTGACGTTGGGCACGCTGACGTCCACATCGGTTTCGACGGACGGCTATCAGGATTATTCCTGCCTCCGGCAAGTCTCCCTCACGGTGGGCACCAACTACGCGCTGACGGTGCGCGTGGGCACGACGGCCGAAAATGTGCGGGTCTGGATTGACTACGATAATAACGGCATTCTGAACGCCGCTACGGAGCAGTTTTACGCTGGCAGCGGCACGGGACTGCTGACGGGCAGTAACCTGCGGGTGCCTACTACGGCCGTGCTGAATACTCCGCTGCGGATGCGGGTTTCGTCGGACTTCAGCACGTCGCCCACCCCTACGCCGTGCTCGACGCCGGAGTACGGCCAGGTCGAAGATTATGCCGTGCGGGTGGTGTCCGGTACGGTGGCGCCGCAAGCCGATTTCCGGGCCGAAGGCTCTCCGACTACCTGCACGGGCGTCGTGCAGTTCACCGACCTGTCGCTGGGCGCGCCCAGCACCTGGCGCTGGCGCTTCGGCGACGGCACAGCCAGTCTCCAGCAGAACCCCGTGCATACTTACACCACGCCCGGCACCTATTCGGTGACGCTGACCGTGACCAATGGCCAGGGCAGCGACTCGCTGACCCGCTCAGCCTACATCACTTATAATAATCAGGTGCCCGTCGCGGCCTGTGCGGTGCCTACAGCCGCTTACTGCTGCGGCTTCGGCATCGGCCGGGTGCAGTTCGGGACCATCGACCGCACTTCCGGCGACGGCGTTGCCGGCTATGAAGACCGCACCTGTACCGATCGCACCCAACTGGTGGCCGGTACGCCCGTGCGCCTCACCGTCACCGGCTCCGGTACGAATAACTACGATATCCGCGCCTGGATCGATTACAACAACGACGGGCAGTTTCAGACTACGGAGCAGGTGCTGACGACGCTCAACGCCGCTTCCGGCACGGCCCTCGTTACGCCGCCCGCCACCGTCGTGGCGGGTACGCCGCTCCGGCTGCGGGTCATTGCGGATGCCGCCGGCTCACCGTCAGGGCCCTGCGTCAGTCCGCGCCTGGGGCAGGCCGAAGACTACACGATTACGGTGGCGGCTAACACGCTCGCACCGGTGGCACGCTTCGGCGTGGCTACCCGGACGCCCTGCGACTCGGTAGTGCAGTTCCGCGATTCGTCACTTTACGCCCCGACGGCGTGGCGGTGGCGCTTCGGCGACGGCGCGGTGAGTACCCTGCCAAACCCGACGCACGAGTACACGCAGGCGGGCACTTACACAGTCACGCTGCGCGTGACGAATTCATTTGGTACGGACTCGCTGGTGAAGACCAATTACATCAGCTTCACGCGGCCGTGCCTCAACTATTGCATCCCGATGGGCCTGCAAACGCAGTCGGTCTGGATCTCGCGCGTTCGGCTGACGAACCTCGACAATGCGTCTGCCTTGGATGCTTACGCAGACTATACAGCGTTTACGTCCACCGTGCAGCAGGGGCAGGTGATCGACTCGCTGACCGTGAATGCGGTGTCGCAGATGAGCCGCCAGACAGATTTTGCCGCCTGGATTGACTTTAACCAAAGCGGCACTTGGGAAGCCACCGAGTTGGTGGCTCAGGGCACAATCCAGGGGCAGCCCGGCGCGCGGAACGTGGTGTTCCAGCGGCGAATTACCATTCCGACTACCGCCCGCCTCGGCGCCACCCGGATGCGTGTCGTGGCTACCCGTAACCAGGGGTTGGCTGGCAATGCCTGCGTACCGGACGGCGCGCCCGGCGTGGAAGTGGAAGATTACACGGTGCTGATCGTCAGTCCGACGCCCGCCGCGCCCGTGGCGGCGTTCAGCGCCACGCCCACGGTGAGCTGCGACGGCCTGGTGCAGTTCTCCGATGAGTCGGCGAATACGCCCACCGCCTGGACCTGGACCTTCGGCGACAACACGTCCAGCACCCAGCAGAACCCCCTGCACCAGTATCCGGCCACTGCCGCTACCTACGCCGTGAAGCTGGCCATCCGGAACGCGATTGGCCGCGATTCGGTGGTGCGTACCGCCTACATACAGGTAACTAACCGCCCGGTGCCGCGCGCCGCGGCGTGCCAACCGGCATCCATTACGCCGGGCTTTGGCATCGGCATCAACCGCGTGACGCTGGGCACCCTACGCAGTATCACGGGCACCCAGACAGACGGCTACCGCGACTACACCTGCACCCAGCAGGTGACCCTGAACCAGGGAACGCCTTACACGCTGACGGTAACCAATATTCAGAACGGCGGCGCTAATGTCAATGCTTGGATTGATTACAACAACGACGGCGTGTTCCAGACTACCGAACGGGTGATGAACTCGCTGGGCGGGGCCAATCATACGGCCACGATCACGGTGCCCACCACGGCCCTTTTAAGGACGCCGTTGCGGCTGCGCATCGGCTCCGACTGGACGATGGGGCCGGAGCCGGAACCCTGCACGGCCGTGCAGTACGGCCAGTTTGAGGATTATACCGTACTGGTCGCGCCGATGGTGGCGACGCCCGCCGAGCGTACGCCGCTGGCCCTGACGCTGGCCCCTAACCCCGCGCCGGCCGGTAGCCCGGTGCTGATCCGGCTGATGGGCACCGACCGGCCGGTCAGCGAACTGCCCGTGACCGTGCGCACCGTGCTGGGTCAGGAAGTACGCCGGGCCCGCCTGCGCCTGACGGCCACCTCGACGGAAGTACCCCTCGATCTGGGGGATCTGCCGGCCGGCGTTTACGTGCTGACCTTCGACGGCCCCACGGCTGCGCTGCGCGGCACCACCCGACTGGTGCTAACTCAATAATTCATTTTCCCCGCCGATCCCGCCCTCCGCGTCTGCTGCGCCGGGGGCGGGATTTGGCCTTTTAGTTCTCGTCCTCCTTGCCACTCTTTACTCGTCCGCGCGCAATGCGTTGTTCTTTTTCTTCACAGGCCTGCCGCGTCGCGCTGGCCTGGTTGGTAGCGTTACTGCCCTTGTTGGTGGCCGTGCCCGCCCGCGCTACTCACTTGGTGGGCGGCGATGTCAGTTACCGTTATCTGGATCGCAACGGCACCACGCCGGGCCGGCCGTTCCGCTACGAGCTTACGTTTTCGCTCTACGGCAACTGCACCGCACAAGGTCAGCCCGGAGCCTCTAATGTGCCGATTGGGCGGGCGGGCATTGCGGTAGCCATATTCGACAAAGCCACCGGCCTGCAGATTGCCGACCTGGACAATCCGTCGGGAACGCAGATCCAGCCAACCGGCCCGAATAATAACGATGGCGCTGATATACAAGCGGATGCTTATGTATTTGAGCGAACCTCGTTCGTGGATGCCACGCCCAGTATTCCGGCAGGCTGCACGTTTACCCTTCCGTGCCTGCTGCTGATCACGTACCGCCGGATTGTGGAGCTGCCCGTTTCGACAAGCGGTTACTACGCGGCCTTTTCGGACGGCAACCGCAATTTCGGGATCACTAACCTACAGAATTCCGGTGGGCAGGCGCAGTTCCTGTACGTCGAGATGGCCCCCCCGCTGACGCGTCTGATCAACATATCGCCGGTTTTCTCGGATACTGCGGTGGCCCTGCTTTGCGCCAGCCCCACGGGCACTGACACCACCGTGCTGTCGAATAACGCTTTCGATGCCAACGGCGACCGCCTGGTGTATTCGTTCGTGGCTCCCTCGCGGGAGTGCTGGTCACCGATCTGTATGAGCAGCATTCCGACTTCGTTCATTCCGTCGCCGGGGCCACCGCAGGTGCCCGAACCGGTAACTTATGCCGGACCGGCTTTTACGGCCGCCACGCCTTTCGGTGCTAACGGATACGCGTCCATCAATCCGGAAACCGGCCAGACGAAGTATGTGATCCGGCAGACCGGCTCTTACGTGGTGGGGATTGAAGTGAAAGAATTTCGGGTGCTGAATGGGGTTTCGACCCAGATTGGCTCGATTCGACGTGATATTCAGCTAGTCGTACAGCAATGCGCGCCGCCTCCTTTGCCGCCTACCTGCTCGCTAACGCCGGGGGGCACTACGGTCAGCACGGCTACTATCGAGGAAGGGGAATCGTACACGTTCCTGACGACCGCCGTGGACGCGACGGGTTCCGGCCGCACGTTTCAACTGACAGCCGCCTCACCGTTGCTTGACGGCCCTGGCGGGCGTAACGCTGCTTTCAATGGTCAGGCGGGCACGGCTCCGAACCAGGCGATTCAGATCAGCGGTCCCAGCCCGTTGTCGGGCACGCTCACGTACACTTCCTCTTGTGGATCAGCGGGGGTTTACCCGATCAACTTCTCGGTGCGCGACCCGTTGAGCTGCCCCGTGATTCCGAGCTTTTCGAACTTTATCCTGACCGTTCGCGCCCCCACTCCGGTGGCGCGCGTGACCGGCGACTCGATTGTCTGCCCCAACACTACGGCGACCTACGCGGCCATCGGCATCCCCACGGGTAATACCGGGTTTCAGTGGACCGTAACGGGCGGTACCATCAACGGCGCCAGTACGGGCGCCACGGTTTCCGTCACCTGGAACACCATCGGTACGGGCACCGTGAGTGTGAAGGCGGTTTCGGCGCGTGGTTGCCCCAGCGCGGCGGTCGTGCGTTCGGTGGAGGTAAGCGCGGGCGGTACGGCGTCGCTCAGCGGCTTACAACCCACCTACTGTCTGAGTGCTACGGCGCCCGGCATACCACTCACGGGTAATCCCAGCGGCGGTACGTTCAGTATCACCGGTACGGGCGGCGCCAGCAACCTGGCCGGTGATGTATTCACACCCCGCGTGGCGGGTACATTCCTGATCACGTACTCTGTGAATAACGCGGCTGGCTGCAACGCCGTCTCGACGCCGTTCTCGGTGGTGGTTAATCCGCTGCCCGCCGTCGTGCTGACGGCGGCGCTGCAAACGACTTACTGCCAGAACGCTCCCGCCGTGCCCTTGACCGGCACCGTGAACGGGACGGCGGCTACCACGGCCAACGCCACCTTCACCATTGACGGGGCTGCCGCCACGATCTTCGACCCGGCCACGCTGATGGTGGGCGCGCACGTGGTGACGCTGACCGGCACCGGCGTCGGCGGCTGCCAGACCAGCGTCTCGCGCACGGTCACCGTGAACGCGCTGCCCACCGTGCGCCTCACGAACCTGCTGCCGTCGTATTGCCGCAACGCGCCAGCCATTCCGCTGACCGCCACCACCGATGGGCTGCCCGTAACGCCGCCCAACGTGGTGTACACCATCGATAACGTGGTGACGAATCTGCTCAATCCCAGTTTATTAGCCCTGGGAACGCACACCGTTCGGGTGCGGGGCGTGGGCGTCAATGGCTGCTTCGGACGCGATTCGGCTACGTTCATCGTGCTGCCGCTGCCTGTGCTGACTATCACCGGCCTGAATCCGGCTTACTGCCGCGACGCTGCGCCTGTGCAACTGACCGGCACCGTGGACGGCGTAGTCGTCAGCACCGCCAACGGTTCGTTTACGATCGACGGCAACCCCGCCCTCGTCTTCAACCCGGCCGTTCTCAGCGTCGGCCCGCACGTGGTGCAGCTCACCGGTCTCAACGGTAGTAACTGCACCAACCAGCTTACCCAAACCGTGCAGGTCAATGCCTTGCCCGCTTATACGGTAGCGCCATTTACGCCGTCGGTCTGCCTGAACACGGGCGTGGTGACGATCTCGTTCACTTCGACCGTGACGGGCACGGGCGTGTTCTACCCCATCGGCAGCACCCCGACGAACCTGACGACCGGCACCAGCTTCCAGTTTCCGCTGAATCCGACGACGCTCGGCGTCGGCACGGTGCGGGTGGTTTACGGGGTAAGCGCCGCCAGTACGGCTACCGGCTGCGCAAACCTGGATACGCTGACGTTCACCGTCCGGCCGGTACCGGTCGTTCGTCTGACGGGCCTCCGGAATGCCTATTGCCGCGACGCCGCGCCGGTACCGCTAACGGGCACCATCGATGGCGCGCCCGCCACGGCACCCGCCTTGCAGTTCACCATCGACGGCACCGCCGCCACGGTACTGAATCCGCAGACCCTGACGGCCGGTACGCACACGGTGCGGGTACTCGGTACCGGCACTAACGCCTGCACGAGCGGCGACTCGCTGGTGGTGACCATCAACGCCCTGCCGACGGTAGCATTCACGGGCCTGAATCCGGCTTACTGCGCCGGTTCGGCTTCGGTGCCGCTGGCAGCCACCGTGAACGGTGCAGCGGCGAATGGCACGGTGACGTTCACGGTGAACGGCCAGCCGGCGACGAGCTTCGACGCCACCACGTTGGCGCCGGGCACTTACACCGTCGTAGCCACGGGCACGCTGACCGCCACGGGTTGCGTGAACACGACGACGCAAACGGTGACGATCAACGCCCTGCCAACGGTCGCTTTCACGGGGCTGAACCTGGCCTACTGCGTCGGTTCGGCTTCGGTTCCACTAACGGCCACCGTGAACGGCCTCTCGACGGGCGGCACCGTGACCTTCACCGTGAACGGCACCGCCGCCACGAGCTTCAACCCCACCACCCTCGCACCAGGCACCTATACGGTGGTGGCGACGGGCACGCTGACGGCTACGGGC
>JANPLI010000016.1:0-11080 GCA_031426455.1 Hymenobacteraceae bacterium
GGGCACGAGTTACTACAACCCCGTGCAGAACCCCGAGCGAGCGCGCGACCGCCGCAACGTGGTGCTGGCGCAGATGGGCAAGTACGGCTACCTCACCAGCGCGCAGGTCAATACGCTCCAGGCGACGCCCATCGAGCTGAAGTACAACCCTACACGCCACATCGACGGCCCGCAGGACTATTTCCGCACCGCCCTCGGCGAAGCCCTTCAGCAGTGGTGCGACCGCCACGACCGCGATCTCTACGCCGACGGCCTGCGCTTCTACACCACCATCGATTCGCGCTACCAAACCTTGGCTGTGGCCGCCGTCCACGAGCAGCTCCGCGCTTTGCAACCGCGTTTCGATGCCTACTGGCGCGGCAAGGGCGCGCCCTGGGCCGATGAAAAAGGGAAAGAGATCCCCGGCTTCATTGCCGATGCGATGCGCCGGACCCCGGTTTATCAGCAACTGCTCAAGCAGTTTCGCGGCGACACCTCTGCCGTCGGCGCCGAGCTTCGTCGCCCCCGCCCGATGACGATGTTCACCTGGAAGGGGCCGAAGGAAATGACGCTCTCGCCGCTCGACTCGCTGGCCTATTACAAGCGCTACCTGCGTGCCGGGATGATGACGATGGACCCCAACACGGGCCGGGTGCTGGCATGGGTCGGGGGGCCGGACTTTCAGTTTTTCAAGTACGACCACGTCCGGCAGGCGCGGCGCCAGCCCGGCTCCACGTTCAAGCCGTTTGTCTATCTGACGGCCATCGACAAAGGCTATTCGCCCTGCGACCGCATCCGCGACCAGCGGGTGACGATCAAGTATCTAGAAAACGGCGAGCCGATGGAGTGGCAGCCCAACAACGTGACCCGCTCGTACTCCGGCTCGAATATGACCCTGCGCTACGCGATGGGTCGGTCGGTGAACTCGGTGACGGCCCAGCTGACCGAGAAAGTTGGCTGGGACACGGTGCGTCAGTACGCCAAGCGCGTGGGTATCACCTCGCCGCTGCTGGCCGTGCCCAGCATCGGCCTCGGCTCCGGCGGCGACGTGAGCATCTTCGAGATGGTGAACGCCTACTCGACCTTCGCCAACGGCGGCTTCCGCAACGAACCCCAGCTACTGCTGCGCGTCACGGACCGGAACGGTAACCTCCTCGACGCGCCGCAGGCACACCAGAAGCGCGTGATCCGGGCTGAGACCGCCTACCTGATGCAGCATATGCTGCTCGGCACGATGCAGGAACCCGGCGGCACCAGCCAAAGCCTCTGGGACTATCCCCAGCTCTGGAAGCAGGGCAACGAGATCGGCGGCAAGACCGGCACCACCTCCAACTACTCCGACGGCTGGTATATGGGCGTCACGCAGGACCTGGTGACCGGCACCTGGGTTGGCGGCGAGGACCGCGCCATCCACTTCCGCACCTCGCACACCGGCGAGGGCGGCAAGACCGCGCTGCCCGTTTTCGGCCGGTATATGGTGAAGCTCTACGAAGCTGGCCTGGCTCAGCGCCACCCGTTCCAGCGCCCGCGCGGCCTGAACCTGCCCAAGCTGACGTGCTACACCGCCGCGCCGCGCCGCCCCAAAGCCGACACCCTGGCTACCGACGACCTCCTCGAACAGCTCAACGACGGCAAGCTGCCGGTGGGCGTGAATCCAGATGCGGAGTTGTAAGGCGGAGCGTGTGGGGCACCGCCCCGCTCGCTCCGCTTCATAAAAGCTACGGCACCAGTTACTTATTCGACTGCCAGACGCGCGGTGGCACCGCCAGTTCGGACGATGTAAAGACCGGCTGCCAGCCCGTGAAGAGGGAGGGTGGCGCCACCGGTGGTGTCGAGCTGGGCGGTGACGCAGGAGCGACCCAAAGCGTCGGTAAGCAGCACAGCGGTGTTGGGCCGGCCCCCGCGAATTGTTGCCGTGCCGTGCGCGGGGCTGGGCCAAACGGTAAGTGGGGTCCGTGTAACGGCGCCGGGCAGGCCGGTGGGAGTGAGGTTGAAGCGGCCTAATGCCGTGGCCGCGCCACCCCGCCCGACGACAGTAATCGCTACACCTTGTGGGTCGAAGAGAACACCGGGCGGTACCGTAACCACGATTTGCCCATCGGAAAGCACGGTGAAGGTGGCGGACACCCCGCCGACGAGCACCTGCGTAGTGCCAAGGAAGCCGACGCCGGCAAGCGTGACCAAGGTGCCGGTGCCGCCGCCGCTGGGGCCAAAACGATAAACGATGGCGGGCGTGGCAAGCTGCGCCAGAAAGAGGCCGAAGGGGCCGGGCAGCGTACTGGGACCGATTGTGGGTATGCCTCCGTAGGAACCGCCCACCGCCAGGCGGCGCTGGTCGTCCACCACGGGGTTTGTCAGAAGTTGGGCGGTAGGTATCGCCCACCGCCAGGTTCCAATCGAATCGAGGGCCGCGATAAAACCGTTGTAGTAAGTGCCGGGAACCAAGGGAAGCGGCGCTACCCACAGGTTTCCCAACAACACCGAGTCCTCCTGCAAAGCGCCGGTGACGTAGGTCGTGTTGGTGGCGTCCGTCGTGGTGGCGACGATGGAAGCGTCGCTGTCCCGATTCTGGGTGCCGGTCAGCCACGCTACTCGCCCGTTGGGCGTGATGCGCGCCACAAACCCGCTCATGGCATAATTCGCTTGGTTGCTCGTCAGCGTGTCAGTTGTCACTGCCGTGCCAAGATGAAACACAGGATGTTCGCGTCCGCCGGATAAGAAAATGTTGCCGCGCGCATCGGTGTTCAGGCCATAACCTAAGGTTATCCTCTCACCCCGCCCGCCGTAGCCAGCCAGTGCCCATTGCCATTGATGGGTCGGCGAGAGTTTGGCCACAAAGACGACTTGGGCACCTCCATCAATCACCGGCATACCAAGCTGTATGGAGCCGAAAGTGGCGGAGACGGAGTCGGGGAAGCAGGCGCAATAAGTGAGGTCGGAGGCCCACAGCGCAAGCACTACATTGTCATTGGAGTCGATGGTCAACAAGGGCTGCGACTGATTGTCTTTGCCTCCTACGCCGGTTGCCCACTCGCACAAGCCCGCCGCCGACAGTTCAGCTAGGTACATATCGTACCCGAATAAGCCTATCCAAGGCCCCGCGTTTGGCACGGTCAGGGAGCCGAGCGTGACGGTAGAATCGCTGAAGGAGCCTGCCAGGTATACTTTACCACTTGCGGTGGCGGCCATCGCTTCGATATTAGGGCCGCGCCACGCCCATTGTAGCGCGCCCTGGCGCGAAAGCCGCGCTACGAAGCTGTGATCCGGGCCAGCGGGCAAGGCCACGCCGCCCAACGTAGCCGCGCCGGGTGCGCGGCCCGAAACGTAGAGCGCCGTCGGGTCGGCTAGGGAAATATCGCCCAGTACGTTATCATTAGAGCCTTGCAACGGCACTACCCACTGCCAGACGCCGTTGCTGTCGGCCATTGCCACGAAGCCATCGAAACCTTGTGGGGCAGGCAGGCTGAAAGTGCCGAGCGTGGTGGCGGCTTCGAAGATGCCAATAGCGAATAGATTTCCAGTTGCCGAATCAACAGCGGTTTTGGTGATGCGCGTGTACGAGGCGTTTCTTTGCGAGTTAAAAGGAACTGAGTTGCCCGTAGCCCAGCGCCACTGTTGGGCCGCCGCTCCGAACGTGGTCAGCAGCCAGATTCCGATCAGCAAGGCACCGCGCTGAAATAAGGTAAAGGAAATCATAGCGAATGGGAATAAGGGGTGAGGGAAAGCCTATTCAGTTGGCCAGCAGGCCAAATTGATGCTGGCAATAACAAAACTAACCACACACCCCGCTTTCCCGCGTTCTCTACTCAAAACAGCGTTTCATTACGTCGTCTGCTGGGGCGAAGGGTGGTTTATATAAGAGCGGGCAGGAATTTACCGCACCATCACCTCCACGCGACGATTGCGCGCCCGTTCGGCGGGCGAGTTGTTGCGGGCTACGGGGCGGGTGGCGCCGTAACCGATGGCCGTGAGGCGTCCGGGAGCGATGCCGCGCATCGTCAGGTATTCCACCACGCGCGCGGCGCGCTCTTCTGACAGCACCCGGTTCAGCTTCGCATCGCCCACGATATCGGTGTGGCCGCTGATTTCGATCTGTAACTCCGGCTGGGCCTGTAACGCCTCCGCGAGGCGGTCGAGGCTACGCGCCGAACTGGGCAAAAGGCGGGCTTTGGCCGTCTCAAAATAGACATTCGGCAGGTCGAACTGCACGCCGCTTTTCAGCTCCGGCATCGGCGTGCGGGCTGAATCAGGGGCGGGCGGGGTAACCGGCGGCGCCACGGGTGGCGGCAATGATGCCACGGGCGCAGGGACCGTCGGGTTGGTCTGGAAGAGGTAGCGCGGGCTGATCTGGCGCGGCGTAGGGGCTTGCAGGCCGGGTATTTCGGGGGCAATCTGCTCGTCGTCGGGCAGCAGCCAGCGCACCTGGGCGCGCGCCTGGATGCGGTCCTGGTAATATTCCACGCGCAGGGCCACGGCGCGGCCGGCGGTCAGGGTCACGGGCAGGCGGTAATCGGTGGGTTCCTGCAGGTGCCATTCGTTGAGCAGGCGCTTGTCGTCGAGCCAGAGGCGGATGCCGTCGTCGGCCGTCACGACCAGCGTGTAGGCGCCGGTTTGGGGCGGCACCAGGTAGCCGGTCCAGCGCACGGCGTAGTTTTCGGCGGGCAGGCCGGGCGCGGGGGGCTGGTTGTCCCAATTGAAGTCGATGGTGGGATCGACGCGCGTCAGCAGGGCGCGGGTCAGCCCTTTATCAGCGAAAAAGGTGGTTTTTAGGCCATTGGGCAGGGCACTTTGTGCCGTTGCCGAAAACGTGCTGGCCACTAGCGCAAAGACGGGCAGCACCCAGCGCTTCAAAAGGAACGAAGGCATAAGGAGAAAACAAAAAATGAAGAACGTGCAGGAAGACAGGGCGGTGTTTCGTTGCTTACCAGATATGTTGCTTGTTTGCATTCAGGTAGTACATCGGTAGGCTGCGGAAGTCCCCAACGACCTGAAACCGCATGACCACCCGGTGGGCGGCCGGATTATGGACAAGCGCCGATGTGCCTGGCGCAAATGCTCGCTGGACCTCCTTCTGTGGCTCCAGAAAGCCGATACGTAGGGTATCACCGGTAGCAGTGCGCTCAAGTAGTTCGACGGTTGAACGGCTGGTATTGCGCGCCGTAAGTTGAAAACCACCAGCCTCCTTACCGCCTAATACAAAAGTCTGGCGCGCCGGAATAATCGTCCGAGCATGGGTGGCGGCGGCACGTTCCTGTGCCATAACCGAAAAGGGATGAGCCAGTAACCCAAAGACTATTACGGCTTTGGTGCGTGTACTCAACAGTTGGCCGCAGGACAGCATGGAGGCGACCATTGGCAGCGCGCCTGGTAGCCGCGCCGGAAAAGAAAAAAAAGAACGCATCAGTGAAAGTCGCAAAGGGGGGCATCAGCGCCGGGCGGCGCTGATGCCTTTGATAATGAAACCCTTGTTCTGGAAATGGTTGCCCGGCGCCGCGAGGGGGCGTAGGGAGGGGCAGATTAGCGGGTGTGGGCCGCCTCGTAGGTCATTCCGAGGTTTTGGCTGGTGCCGGCGCCGGTGACTTTCAGGTCGAGGTTGGCCGACTTTTGCTGGCTGAGGTTCACGATCAGCGCCGCCGAACCGGCCCGGAAGGGTAGGTCGGCGCGTTGGCCGGGTACCAGGGTGCCCCGGCCGAGGGTATCGCCGGTGACGAAGCGCTCGACCACGCGCACCGCCACGGCGCCGCTGTTGATGCCTTTCACCCGGAAGGCGCCGCGCTGCCCGCCGCCCAGCACGAACTGCTTGCCGGGCTCGATGAACAGGTTGGAATGGATGGGGCCGACGGCGGCCAGCAAGGGAAACGCGAAGGCCAAAACGGTGGTCCCCAGTCCTAGGCGAACAATAGCCGACGTGCGGCGAATCGAGTTGAAAAAAGAGGAAGTCATCATCGCAAAAAAAAGAAAAAAATTGAAAAAACGAAAACCTACTTCAGGCTGACGGGCTGGTGCAGAAACTGTGACCACTCCTGCTCATCGGTGCCGTTGATGACCTCGAACTCGAACCACGTTCGGCGGGCACTCCGCAGGGCGGGTTGGGCGCCGGGATTCAGCACGAAGGCGCCTGCGCCGGGCGGGAAGGCCAGCGTGACGGTGGCGCCCGGCCCCAGCAGGCCCCGGCTCAGGGTATCGCCGGCAGGGGTGCGTTCGAGGAGTTCGACGCAGCGGCGCCCGACATTATGTGCCCGTAGCGTGAAGCCCGTCGGCCGACCGGCGCCAAGGCTTACCGTTTCCAGGGGCCGCAGCGGCAGGTGGGCCTGCAAATGACCAACGCTGGCGGTAGGTGGCGCCGCCGAAACCGGTGCGCTCGTCAGCACGATCAGCAGGCCGGCCAGTGCGGCTACCAGCGGACGCGCCGTAGGAGCGGAATGGCGGATGGGAGCCGACGCTTTCGGCGCCGCGGCCCGGCGGGCTAACACGGCATCCAGACTCCAGGCGCCGCCGCCCCGGCCCAGCAGTAGCGCCAGCGCCCAAAACATTTCCTGCTGGAGGTAGAGACCGGTCAGAAACTCCGGCTGGTCGTACCACAGAAACGCGATGACGGCGAACTGAAACGCCAGTTGGGCAGCGGCCCAGCGGGTCCAGAGGCCCAGGGCCAGCAGCAGGCCGCCAAGGGCCTCGCCCCAGATGGCCAGCACGGCCCACAGCACCGGCGAGGGATAGGTGAAGCCGAGCTTGCCCACCATTTCCACGAACCACGTGGGGGCGGGCAGCGGCAGGCATTTGGCCAGGCCGCCCCAGCAGATCAGCAGGCCCAGCCGGACCCGGAAGAAGGTAAGGGCCGCCGTCGGCAGCCAGGCGAGAATAGCACCGGCGCGGCTGGCGGCGGTGGCGGGGGAGGAGGAGGCAGCAGCGAAACGCATAATGCTGGGTAACGGGGGTTTGGTGAAACGATGGGCCAAAGGTCCCGGCTTCTCCCCCAGCCAATCGCCCCATTTTCGAGGGGGGCGGAATTGGCACGTCCCAACTTATAAATCGGCACTCGGGCCAGCGGCGAATTCGCTGGGAGTCAAGTCGTTTAGTTTTTTGAACACTCGGTTGAAAGTGGACTTCGAATTGAAGCCTGCTTCCAGCGCCACGGCCAGCAGGGTATAGTGGCGGTGCGTGGGCGCGCGCAGCAGGCGGGCCGCTTCGGCCACGCGGTAGGTATTCACGAAGTCGTTGAAGTGCTGCCCGGCCCCCGCGTTGATGAGCCGCGAGAGCAGCGCCGGGGCCAGGTGCAGGCGCAGGGCCAGGTCAGCGAGGGTCAGCTCCGGCTCGCGCCAGGGTTGGTCGGTGGTCATCAGGGCGCGCAGTTGGGGCAGGTATTCGGCCAGCTCGGCGGGCAGCGCCGTCGGGTCGGCGGTGTCAATGGGCGGTTCCGCCGGATAAAGTGCAAGCGTCGTTTCCGCGCCGACGGGTGGTGCAACAGTAGTTTCAGCAGCATCACCGAACGGGAAAAGCAGGGCCGGGCGCCCCGTACCGCCAGTTTGCAGGCCCGCGAAACTGAGGTAGTAAATCAGCAGGCCCGTAGTAAAGAAGGCATACCACCAACCGTCGAACCCCAGTTGGGCGCCCGCCAGCCCGGCCACGCTCAGGCCCAGCCATACGCCCAGCGCGCCAAGCGCCGCCAGCAGCAGGCGCCGTATCCAGTTGAAGCGCAGGCGCGCGGTGTCAGAAAAATTGGCGTTCAGGTACTCCTGATAGGCCCGAAAGGCGCGCAGCGTCCGGGCACCGTAGTAGAACAGGGACGCGTAACCGACCAGGTCGAACACCAGGCCGTATTGCTGTAAGGCCGCGCCCAGCACCCCGCGCGTGCCGTAGAAATCGGGCAGTGGTCGGCCCGTCAGGGCGGCGGTACCCCGGTCGCCGATAAACGCCAGCGCGCACAGCACGGGTAGCACCAGGGCGGGAGCCAGGTGCCGCCGAAACCCCCGGAGGGTGAACCGCTGGTCGGTCAAGGCCCGGAAATAGGCGTAGAACAACGGCCCCAGCGCCAGACTATTGGTCCAGGGCAGGTAAAACATCAGCGTCGTGTAGCGGTCGTGGGCGTCGTACCAGCCAGCGTAACCGAGCAACCACTGGCCGATGCTGAGGGTGAGCAGCAGCAGCAGAATGCTCAGCAGCCGGTCGTGTAGGCTATCGTCGCGCCAGCCGCGCCAGGCCAGTACGGCGGCGGCGGCCACGCCCTGCACCGCAAACGGCAACAGCAGCCCGGAATGAAGGTTGAAGTCGAAAAGCATTCGGGCGAAAGACGGCCGACGGGCGGCTGAGGCACATCAGCAAAGCGGCTGGCAAAGCTAGCTGCGGACCGGAGTGTACAAATCCGCCAGGGCCGGTTCCAGCTCAGGAAACCGAAAGGTAAATCCGCGTGCCCGCAGCCCCGCGCAGTCCACTTTTTGCGAGGCCAGCACTACCTGCGCCCGTTCGCCCAGCGCCAGCCGGAGCGCAAATGCCGGTACCGATGGCAGCACCAGCGGGCGATGCAGCACGTCGGCCACGGCGCGGGTAAAGGCCGCGTTGGTCACGGGCTGGGGCGCCACTACGTTCAGTGTTGCATCGGCATAGGCGGGGTTCGTCAGGGCTTCGATGAAGGCGGCGCAGACGTCGTCGAGGTGTACCCAGCTCATCCATTGCTTGCCGGAGCCGAGGGTGGCGCCTGCACCCAGCTTCACGGGCCGGGCGATCTCCGGTAGCGCGCCGCCCTCGGGGCTCAGTACGATGCCGAGCCGCAGGATCGGTACGTTCAATTTCGGCCCCCGCAGAGCTACGGCGACGGCTTCCCAGGCGCGGCAAACGTCGGCCAGAAAGTCCTGGCCCGTTGGCGGCGGCGGGGTGGCTTCGGTTTGAAGGCGGTTGCCGCCGTCGCCGTAAAGGCCGATGGCCGCGGCCGATACCAGCGTTCTTACGTGATGGTCGTTTTTAGCCAGCGCCGTGCCCAGCAGTTCCAGTCCTCGGACCCGCGAAGCCAGAATTTCGCGTTTGCGGGCGTCGGTCCAGCGTTCATCGGCTACGCCCGCACCGGCCAGATGCACAATGGCATCTGCCCACGGTACGGCAGCAGAGTCGAGCTGACCGGCCGTCGGGTTCCAACGAAAAGTTTGGTAAAGATCCGTTACCGCCCCACTCCGGGTAAGGTGCGCCACCGAGTGGCCCGCCTGCGTAAGTAGGGCTGAAAGACGCGTGCCAACCAGACCCGTGCCGCCGGTGATGAGGATGTTCATTATGGGGTTTATAGTTTATGGTTTTCAGTTTATGGCTGTTGGTGTTTTTGCCGAACGTAACAAGCAACTAAAAAACCAGAGACGAGTAACCAAAAACTAAAAACGATAAACTACCAACCAATCATTTCCCCAGCATCCGCAGGAATTCCTGCCGCATTGGGCTGTTGGGTTCGGCGAAGACGCCGCCGAAGTCGGTGGTGATCGTGGCCGACGTGGTATCGTTCACGCCCCGGCTCATTACGCAGAGGTGGTCGGCTTCGATGAGTACGGCCACGGATTCGGTGCCCAGGGTCTGCTTCAGTTCCTCGGCGATCTGGCGCGTCAGGCGCTCCTGCACTTGGGGGCGGCGGGCATAATACTGCACGACCCGGTTCAGTTTGGATAGGCCCACCACCCGGTCAGTAGGTACGTAAGCCACGTGCGCCTTGCCGATGATGGGCACCAGGTGATGCTCGCAGCAGGAAAAAAGGGTGATGTCGCGCTCTACAAGCATCTGCTGATACTGGTAGTGGTTGGCGAAGAGCTTGACGGCTGGTCGGTTCACGGGGTTCAACCCCCGAAACCACTCCTGCACAAACATTTTGGCCACCCGGTGCGGAGTGCCGCGCAGCGAGTCGTCGGTCATATCCAGGCCCAGGGTCTCCATGATGGCCTGGAAATGGGGCGTGATGGCCGCAATCTTGGCTTCGTCGGTTTCGGCGAAAGCGTCGGCACGCAGCGGTGTACGCAGCGGCAGTGGCAGGTGGCCATCGGGCAGTTCCACTGCGGTTTCCACCACCGGAGGAAGGGTGTCGTTCAAAAGATTGAGGGAAGAAAAAGGCGCCGGGCGCTCCAGAAGCGGGCGTCGATGAAGAAAATTGGGCAACGCTGCAGCCGTAAAAGGCTGCCGGAAAGATGATTGGCTTGCCGCCGGAAGTTGCCCTCAGCCGCCGCTGTATTCCACAAAGTTGCGGGGGGTTTCGAACAGGGTCACGTGGAGGGCCATTGCGGCAGGCAGCACCGCGCGCAGGCGTTGCCAGATCACGAAGGCGATATTTTCGGCCGTCGGGTTGAGCGTCCGGAACTCCTCCGTATCGAGGTTGAGGTTGCGGTGGTCGTAGCGGTCCAGTATTTCGGCTTTGATCACGTCGCTCAATTCCTTGAGGTCGATCAGATAGCCGGTTTCGGGGTTGGGTTCGCCGGTTAGCCTGACTTCCAGTTCATAGTTGTGGCCGTGGAAGTTAGGATTGGCACAGCGGCCAAAAACGGCTTGGTTTTGGTCGTCCGTCCAGTCAGGGCGGTAGAGACGGTGCGCGGCGTTAAAATGTTCGCGGCGGCCAACGGTAACTTGCATAGGGCGCGCTAACCGGGGTGGCCCGGCGTTTGTTTAGAACAATTGGGAGTGGCAAAAGGCGGCAATGCGGATCGGCCAATGAGCGGGCTTCGGCTACATTCGTTGCGCAAAACCCGGCTAATGGCTAGCTTTGAGCCACTTTTTCCCCCTTCACCCGCTACTACGCCCTGTTGGGCAGGTCTGGTAATTTTTTTCTGGTTTTCTCGCTTTCGTTACGCATTACAATGAAGAACCGCTTCTTTTCTGGCTGGCTCGCCCTGTTGGCTTTGGGAATTTCGTTCGCCGCTACGGCACAAAAATCTCCTGTTGATGAGGCTGATATGGCTATTGAAAGCATTCCGCGCAAAGGCCAGCGCGTCACCATCCAACTTGATTCCCGCGTCGTGCAAACGGCTTGGGAGCAACTACTGACCGAGAAGGCCGGTAAGATTGTCAACAAAAAGGGGGTTTACTACATCGATAAAGCAATGATCGATGCCATCTCCAAGACCCCGATGCGGCTGATTTCGCG
>JANPLI010000017.1:0-18446 GCA_031426455.1 Hymenobacteraceae bacterium
CTTACGCAGGTGCACGGGTTGCTGATGGTCCCGAAGGGACTACCTGCCGCCGCTGAGGTAGTCCCTTCGGGACCGCCCTGTTTTGCTAAAACGTTGACTACCGAATGGTAGTCCCTTCGGGACCATCCAAGCGAACGGTTCTTGCCGAACACCTGCGTAAGTCCTGTAGTAGGAAGTAGGAAGTAGGAAGTATGAGACTACCGCTTATATTTGCACCGGCTGGCGCGCGTGCCCCGGCCCCGTTTTTTCCTTTCATTTTTTCCCCGCCTACCGTATGCCTGCCATTGATTTCACCCCCTTCATCAAAACCCGCTCCCAGGCCGCCGAACTCGACGCCGCGTACACCGCCCGCCTGGTGACGCTCAACAAGCAGCTGGCCGACAGCGCCTACTCGGCCAACGTGGCCGCGCAGCGCGCCACGGAATACCAGGATGAACTCGACGGCCTGGTGAGCGACATCGCCAACGACGACGCCCAACTCGCCGGGATGACGGTGGGCTCCGAACGCCACACCGCGCGCACCGACGAGCGCCGCAAACGCAACGACCGCCGCGAGGAAATCATCGCCCTGCAACGCAGCCTGGGCGGGGTGCCGGCCGCCCAGCGCGCCAGCGAGCGGAAGGAAACCGCCGCCCGCGTGGCCGCCATCACCGAAGACCAGACCGCCCTGGCTACTTACAAAAACGGGCTGCCTCTGTAGGTTTTGGGGCGCTTCCCCCGCTGCTCCCCCCTCGGCCAAACCGGCCGCCCCGCGCTCCCGGGGCGGCCGGTTGGCATCAGGACGCCGACCTACGCGGCTGCGTCGTAGCGGAGTCCAGGCTCAGGTCTTTACCCCGTTGATAGCGCGGTCATTAACGCTCGGTACGCCGGGTGCGTGAAGCGCGGAAACCACCCGGAACTGGCTTGCCCGGCTCCGGGTGGTTTTGGTTTCACTACCACGATTCCGCAGTTGGCTACCACCGCGCCGCAGTTGATGCAACCAGGCTAGGAAAGCGGGGCGGGCGAACCCCAATTTTCCGGAGCGAACGCCACTCAGGGCGGCGCCACCCGTAAAATGGTCAACTTATTCACTCGTCATTTTTCACCTGACTACCGAACGACGGGGCTGGTCGGTTTGCTGCTGGCGCTGGGCGGCGCGGCGCAGGCCCAAAGCGTGGGCGTGGGCACCACCGCCCCCAACGCCAAAGCAGCCCTCGAAATAGCCGCCACCGACAAAGGCCTGCTCATCCCGCGCCTCGACTCGGTGGCGCGGGTGGCCATCAGCAGCCCGCCGCAGGGCCTGCTGGTGTATCAGAAAGACGGCCGCGCCGGGCTGTGGTATTTCCAGGGGAGTTGGCAGTTTTTGAAGGCGGGCAACCAAGCTGACAACCTCGGCAACCACACGGCCACCCAAAACCTGAACCTCAACGGCCGGCTGCTGACCGGCGGCGGCGCCACCGGCCTGGGCATCAGCAGCGCCGGGGCGGTGGGCATCGGCGGGCTGGCCGCCCCCGGCAGCAACCGCCTGGTGATGGCCGATGCCGCCGGCACCCTCATCAGCGGCTCGCTGGACCCGACCACCTTCGCCTACACCGGCGCGCCCCAGACCTATACCGTGCCGCCGGGCGTGAAAGCCCTGCTGCTGACGGCCCAGGGCGCGGGCGGGGGCGGCAATGTGCGCTACCTGGCCGAAGACAGCTTCAGCGGCGTGCGCTTCCTTTCCCAGGGGGAGCCGCAGCCGGGCGGGCGGGGCGCCGTCCTCACGATGCGGGTGCCCGTGACGCCCGGCGAGGTACTCACCCTGGTGGTGGGCGGGCGCGGGGCCAGTGTGCCCAACAACACCACCCCGCCCACCGCCAACACGGGCGGCTACAACGGCGGCGGCACGGGGGGCGGGTTCCTGTACGCGGGGGGCGGCGGGGGCGGCGGCGCCACCGACATACGCCGGATTCCGGGGGCCACGGCCGCCAACCCGCTGGCCGGCGGCACCCTGGCCAGCACCCTGGGCCAGCGGGTGCTGGTGGCCGCGGGCGGCGGCGGGGCGAGCGTCGTTTTCGACGTTTCCCCCGCGGAAGGCGGCGCGGCCGGGGTGGCGGGCGCTAGCGCGAACGTTCCCACCCCCAACGGCCAGGGCTTGATTACGGGCGGGGGCGCCGGCGGCTCGGCGGGCGGGGCCGGGGGGGTGGCGCAGGACGGGGGCCTGAGTCCTTCGCCTGCTTTCAACGGCGCGGCCGGGGGGCTGGGCACCGGCGGCAATGGCGCCGACACCAACGGCCGGGCGCTGTATGCGCCGCCGACCGGCAGCCCGTCCGATTTTACGCCCGTCAGCTACTGTGGTGGCGGCGGCGGCGGCGGCGGCTACTTCGGCGGGGGCGGCGGAGCGGCTTTTTTCACCAATCATTCCCTCTACGACCTAGCCGGAAACCGGGGCACGGCCGGCGGCGGCGGCGCCAACTGGGTCGGGCCGGGGGTCAGCGATGTGCAGAGCCGGCTGGCGGACAACGTGGCCGATGGCCTCATTACCCTGCAACCCCTGCTCGACCTGCCCGTGGACATTGCTTCTATTCCCAACCTGCAGCCGGCCCTGACCGCGCTCTGGCAAACCGATAACACCAACGTGTGGCGCACCACCGGCAACGTGGGCATCGGCCTGAACACGCCCGGCGCCCGCCTGCACGTGGCCGGCAACACCGTAATGCAGGGCTCGGGTGGCCTGACCGTGAGCAGCACTAACCCCGGCACCGGCACCGCCGACTGGATCGCCGTGAACGTGGGGGCGCTCAGTACCGGCAGCCGCGTGGTGAGCGGCCTGCTCAACGGGGTGGCCACCTTGGGCGGCCACAACAACAACATGACCGGCTGGGCCAACCTGGCCCTCAACCCCGGCGGCGGCAACGTGGGCATCGGCACCAGCACCCCCTCCGAAAAGCTGCACGTGGCGGGCACGGCCCGCATCGAGGGCCTGAGCGGCGACCGGGTGCGCCTCGTCACCGCCGATGCCAGCGGCCGGCTGAGTACCACCGCCAACCTGGACGAGCTGAAGACTTCGACGTTCGTGCCCGGCAGCACCCCGGCCCCCACGGCCTACGTGGTGCCGGCGGGGGTACACACCTTGCGGGTGCAGGCCCGCGGCGGCAGCGGGCAGGACTTCCTCGGCCTCATCGGCTTCCCCAATTTGCCGCGCCGGGGGGGCGCGCCCGACTCGGTGGTAGCGCTACTCCCCGTGACCCCCGGCGAAGTGCTAACGCTTGTGGTGGGCGGCGGCGGCGCCAACTACGGCTACAACGGCGGCAGCGGCCTGGTAATACCCGTCTCTCAGTTGAGGGATGAGCCGGGCGGCTACGGCGGCGGTGCCACCGACCTGCGCCGGATTCCGGGCGCCACCGTCGCCAACCCCCTGGCTGGCGGCACCCTGATCAGCACCCTGGGCTGGCGCCTGCTGGTGGCCGGGGGCGGGGGCGGGGCGGGTTTCACCGCCGACGGGGGCGCGGCTGGTGAAGCCGGGGCCACCGGCCCTGCGGTTTACGTTGGAGGGCCGTCCCGCGGCGGCGGCGGCGGCGGCACCCAAACGGCCGGGGGGGCGGGCGGCACGGGCGAGCTAATAGGCGGGAGCGGTACGTTGGGCCAGGGGGGTGCCCCAGCCACCCGCTATATCGGCACAACTGTGGTGTCCCGCGGAGCGGGCGGCGGCGGCGGCTACTACGGCGGCGGCGGCTCCGGTTCCAGCGAAACTTTCAGAATAAGCGCCGGCGGCGGCGGTGGCGGGTCGAGCTGGACGACGCCCGCCGCGACGCCGCTTTACCGGGCCACCGCCGCCCGCCGCGGCGATGGGGCCCTCGCCCTCCTGCCCGTGGAAGCGCCGCTGCTGGATACCCGCAATTTCATCAACTCCGGCGGCGGCCGCGACAGCCTGGGCATCGGCACCACCACGCCCGCCCAACTGCTGGAAGTAGCCGGTTCGGCTGCCTCCTTTGCCGCGCCCGACACCCGCCCGCTGGTGCGCCTGAGTCGGCCGGGTACGCCTTTCGCCAAGTTTCCCAACCTGGCCGAAATCAGCCTCGGCTCCTACGCAGCGGGCAGCAACAGCCTCTCGCAGCTCGACTTCAACCTGGGCAACGGCGCCGTGGGCGCGCCCGACGTGAACGTGCTGACCCTGCGCGGCGACGGGCGGGTGGGCATCGGCACCGCTACGCCCACCGAAAAGCTCCACGTGGTGGGCAATACCCTGGTGAGCGGCAGCCTCGCGGCCGGTAGCGCCACCGTGGCGGGCGTGGGCGGGCTGCGCGTCAGCAGCACCAACCCCGGCTCCGGCGCCACCGACTGGATTGCCAGCAACGTGGGCGGCAGCACCGGCAACCGCGTGGTGAGCGGGCTGCTCGACGGCGTGGCCACCCTCGGCGGGCACAACAATACCCTGACCGCCTGGGCACCGCTGGCCCTCAACCCCGGCGGCGGCCACGTGGGCATCGGCACGAATAACCCGGCCGTGCCGCTCGACGTGCAGGGCACGGCCAGCCTCGGCTCGCTCACCTACTCGTACCTCAACTACGGCTTCGTGGGCCACAACTTCACGATGGTGGCCAACAACGTCAGCATCCGCGCCGCGGGCCGGGTGGTGGCGGCCGAGTTCAACGCCACCTCCGACCGGCGGCTGAAAGAGATCGTGGGACTCTCCGACCGGGCCACCGATCTGGCCCTGCTCAACCGCCTGCGCATCACCGACTACACGATGCGCGACCGGGTGCGGTTCGGCGAGCGCCGGTTCAAAAAGGTGATTGCCCAAGAGGTGGAGGCCGTCTTCCCGCAGGCCGTGAGCCAGCACACGGGCTTTCTGCCCGACGTGTACGCCGTGGCGCAGCGGGCCGAAGCCGAAGGCGACTCGGTGCTGCGCCTGACGCTGCCGGCCGCGCTACCGGCGGCGAAAGCCGGGCAGCGGGTCAAGCTCATCGGCCCGGCCGGGGAACTGGTGGGGACCGTGGCCCCGGCGCCCGCCGGTCCGGTGCTGCGGGTGCGCGGCGCGGCCGGGCAGGTGGCGGCACTGGCCGGGCAGCCGGTGTTCGTCTTCGGCCTGGAGCACGCCGACGTGCGGGCCGTGGACTACGAAGCCTTGGCCATGCTCAACGTGAGTGCCACCCAGGAGCTGGCCCGCCAGGTGGCGGCCCTGCAAGCCCAAAACGCTACCCTGCGCGCGCAAACCGAACGCGCCGAAGCCGCTACTACCTCCTTTGAGGCCCGCCTGCGGGCGCTGGAAGCGGGGGGCGGCACCCAGGCCCGCAAGTAAAACCGACCCGCTTTTTTTGTTTAAACCCCTCGTTTCGTATGCCACGGCTCATCCGTTCGTTTCCCCTTTTTTCCGGCGCTACCCTCGCGCTGGGCGCTGTCCTGACGGTCTCCTCCGCCTCGCGGGCGCAAGCGCCGATTACCCTCACCGCCGCCACGTATCCGGCTTCTTCGCAAACTACGGAGTTGTTCTGGCGCGGCGACAACCCGGCTGGGGCGCCGATACCCCGCGTAGGCGCTAATCAGGTGTGGGACTATTCGGCGCTGCCCCTGGAACCGACAGGCGTTTTGTACGCTAATTTTTTTATGCCGGTGCCCGCCGGCAGTCCGTTCAGCGGAGCGGGGCTGCGCCAGGTCGTGACCCAGCTCTACGCCGGGTCGCTGGAACTGGCCGGCACTAACTATCAGCGGGTCGATGCCACCGGCGTCTTCGACCTCGGCTATGGCCTCGATACCTACCGCCAGAGCCTGACCGCCACCACGGGCGGCGCCACCGATTCGCTCGTCGTGCCGCGCCAGGTGATCCCTAACCAGCCGGCCGCGCGGGTGCTGCCGTTTCCGTTCACGGCCGCCACCGGCAACCGCTGCGCCACCCGCACCCGCTTCGCGGCGCAACTGACGGTAGCGGCCCTCGGCCTGAACCGGGCGCCTTTCTACTGGGTGCGCCGCTACATACGCACCGACTCGGGCGCCGCCTGGGGCACCCTGCGGGTGCCCGTACGCCAGGGCGCGAGCCTGGTTACCAGCCCTTCAGCACCGCTACCGGTCCTGATGCGCCGCACCACCCTTGTGGTGCAGGACAGTTTCTACCTCGGCAACCAACCGGCCCCGGCTAACCTGCTGGCGGGCCTGCAACTGACCCAGGGCGGCGTGTCGCGGACGTACCGCGACGACTTTCTGCGCGCTGGCTCCGGCCAGTACGTGCTGCGGCTCGGCTACGATGACCCGGCCCGCACGGCACTCACGTTCAGCTGGATATCAGCCGAAGCCAATGTGCCGCTTCGGGCTCCCGCGTTGGTGCAAACCGCCGATGCCACGCTCTGGCCCAACCCCGTAGCGGCCGGTCAGGCGCTACAGCTTACCATCAGTGGTCTGACGCAGCCGGTGGCTGCCACGCTGCCCGTCACGCTGCACGACGCGTTGGGCCGGGTGGTGCTGACCACCAAACTGCGCCCCGACGTCGGTACTCTGTCGCTACCCGCCACGCTGGCGCCCGGTGCATATCTGTTGCTGGCTGATTTGCCTGACGGTCGCGCCCTGCGGCGGCGTGTGGTGGTGGAGTAGGAGAGGGGGGTAAATACTTTGCCCACGTATTTTGCAGACCGGCTTACTTTACAACGGCTCCAATGCTGCGCTTTTTTCGAATCCAGGGCTTAATCCGGGGTCTGCTGCTGCTCGCAATGGCTTCTGGCCCCGCCGCCGCTGCGGCCCCGCCACCGGATTCGGTGAAGATCAAGCGGTGGCTGCGGATCTCGGATTCGCTGATCACGCTGGCGCCCCCGAAGGCCCTGGCCCTGGCCGACTCGGCCCGGCGCCTGGCCCACGCCCGCCAACTGCACCGGCTGGAGGGTTTGGCCCTGCTGGCTACTGCCACCACTGCGCAGCTGCGGGCCGATGCGCCGACGGCGGCAGCCTTCGCGCAGCGCGCTTACCGGCAAGCCCGCCAGCACGGTTCGCCTTCTACCAATGAATGGAAGGCGCTGAACCTGTTGGTGGCGGGGGATTTCTACCGCGAGGATTTTTCCGAAGCCATCCGTTACGCCCGCTTGCAGGTGGCGGTAGCCGAAGCGCTGGGCCAGGACACGCTGATGACCCGCAGCTACGACAACCTGGGCAGCGCCCTGAGCGAGTTCCGCAAGTGCATCGAAGCCACGCCTTACCTGCTGAAAGCGCGGGAGGGCGCGCGCCGGCGGAATGACAAAAAATTCGAATCGAAGTCGCTGGTTAATCTGGCCGTCAACGAGTTCTACCAGGAACGAATGGCGCCCGCGATGGCCTACATCAACGAAGCGCTGATGCTGGCCCGGCAGCAGTCGGACTCGTCGTTCGTCATCAATGCGTTCAACGTGCGGGGCGTTTTTCGGGGCAAAATGGGCCAGCACGCGGGCGCCGTGGCCGATGCCGAGCAGGCGCTGCGGCTGGTGCAGCAGAAGGGCCATTTCGACGAAGAAATCATCGTGCGTTCGCAGCTTTCGCGCCTCTACGAAGAAGCCGGAATGCTGGGCAAAGCCCTGGCCGCTGAACGCACCTTCTGGCACATCCGCGACAGTACCAACTCGCTCAAAGTGCAGCAGCAGCTAAACGAGCTGAACACCCGCTTCAAAACCGAGCAGCGCGAAGCCCGCATCCAGGCACTTACGCAGGCTAAGCGCCTGGCCGATCTGCGGATTTGGGCGCTGCTGGCTGGCTTAGCACTGGTGCTGGCGGGCGCGGCGGTGTTCGGGCGGCAGTACCAGCGGCTGCGGCGGACGCAGCGCGCGCTGGCTGCCACCACCCGCACCAAAGACCGCCTGTATTCGGTGGTGGCGCACGACCTGCGCTCGCCGATTGCGTCGTTCCCGGGCCTGCTCGACTTACTGCGCCGCTACCGCGACCGCGCCGCCACGCAGGATTTCGACGGCCTGCTGACCGAAATGCGCGATGCCAGTCAGCAGGTGGCCCGCCTGCTCGAAAACCTCCTGCAATGGGCCGCCAGCCAGCACGGCGAATTGGCGGTGCGGCCCGAAACGTTGTCGCTCCACGAGCTGATCACCGACGTGGCCGCGCTTTACACGCCCACCGCCGAAGCGGCGGGCAAACGCCTGACGGTTCTGCTGCCGGCCGCCACCGAACCCCTGCGCGCCCTCGCCGACCGGCAGATGACCCGCGCCATCCTGCGCAACCTCACCGACAATGCCCTCAAATACCTGCCCGCTGGCGGCACCGCCACGCTGAGTGCCGAAGCCGGCGCCAATGGTACGGTGGTGTTGGTTATCAGCGACGATGGCCCCGGCCTGACGGGCGCTCAATTGGCAGCATTTCAGGCGGAGGTCGCTCCTGTGGGCGGCGCCACCCAGGCCGAAGTACGTGGCACCGGCCTGGGCTTACCACTTTGTCGCCTGCTGGCCGAACGGCAGGGCGGCGACCTGCACCTGGTGTCGGCCCCCGGTCAGGGCCTGACGGCGCGGGTGGTGCTGCCGGCTGCGGCGTAGCCGCATTATAGCCAGCGTCGGTTGGTAATGTTGGTAATATCGGTTGGTAGTTTTGCGTCCGCCCGCCGAGCTGGCGCGGCGCAAAACGTGCCCGATGATGACGCCCATCAAGATTCTCCTGGTCGAAGACGAAGCCATCCATCAGCGCCTGCTGCGCGAGCTATTGGTGGAAGAGTTAGGCTATGAGCTGATTGGCCCGGCGGCCACGGCCGCCGAGGCGCTACGCCTGTTCCGCGCTCACACGCCCGACGTGGCGTTGCTCGATATTCAGTTGCCTGGCCAGCCCGACGGTATCGGGCTGGCGGCGCAACTACTGGCGGAGCGGCGGTTGCCGGTGGTGTTTTTGTCGTCGCTGACCGATGCGGAAACCTTTCAGCGCGCGCGCGCCGTAGGGCCGGCTGCGTATCTGGTCAAACCCACCGATGCACTGACGCTGGAACGTACGCTGGAGCTGGCGTTTCACAACTTCGCCACCGCCCGCGAAGCGCAGCCCGGCGAGTCGGAGCCGCCGCCCGTGGCCGTTGGCACGCAGGCATTGCTACCCGACGCCTGTTTCGTGCGCGACCGCGGCCGGCTCGTGAAGGTGCCCTACGCCGATATCCGCTGGCTTACCACCGACGACCGCTACACCGACCTACACGTCGGCGGCGGGCGCAAGCTCTCCGTCCGGATCGCGCTGCGCGAGCTGGCTACGCAGCTGCCAGCCAACCAGTTCGTGCAGACGCACCGCTCGTACCTGGTCAATGTCGCCTTCATCGAGCAACTCGACCCAGCTACTGAGGAAGTGGTTGTTGATGGTAACCCGCTGCCGCTCGGCCGCACTTACCGCGATACGTTGATCGCCCGCCTGACGCTTTTGTAATAGCTGCTGATGGGGGAGGGGCTGCGTCAGGGACTCAACACCGAGAACATAAAGGCTTTGGAGAAGGGCCGTTGCCACAGATTCAGGGGCAGCTACTAGTTAGATAGCAGCCTAAGCAACTGATTATCAGAAAAAAATGCAGATCAAAAGCTGAGAAATTGCTGGTTGACTGCTTCGTTTGGTGAATTTAGTCGAGCCTTGAATTATGTTAATCAAACCCTGTGCCTGAGCGGCCAGACACATCCCTGAATCGTGGAGGCTGTCCGTCGTCAACCAATGCGCAGGAATTCGTTGTGCGTTTTTTAGCTCGAAATACTGGTAGCAAATGGGGGTTCGGTTGGTCGAACAGGAGTAGTAACGCGCACTGTTCATCGGTGTCGAAAGATCGACGCTGTCGCAACGTGAACAAGTTGGCACCCGTTCGCCATCCAGTCGGGATGAGTTGTGTTCAGCACGTCACACGCTTGATCAATGGGGGTAGGTAGCCGACAGCCGTCGTCTGGGTGCTGTGTTGTAATGCCGATCCGATTTTACGACCAATGGCGATAATGGTGATGCGTCAGGGCATCTTTCGAACAGAAGTAAGGCTGCCGGGGCGGTTACGAATCCTTTACTTAACATAATATAAATTATAGGTCAGAAGCGTCTCCTAAAAATCCAGGGCGTTTTTGTTGATCTGGCTGCTGGTACAGCTGATTTCCTCAACGAATTCCTGATTGGAGCGATCAGCAGCCGCGCGGTGGCTAAGTTTGACGGGATGAAACACGTCGTCCGCTTTTTCTTGCCAACGAGTGGGCTGATCGGCGCGCTGCTTTTGCTGGCCAGTTCGGCTGCCCGCGCTCAAGCCACCGCCGATTCGGCGACGCTCAAGCCCGAATTCTACGGTTACACCGGCGTCTATTACGGCTATGATTTCAGCACGCCGCATACCCGTACCCGGCCCGGTTTCGTGTACTCTGAAAACCGGCATAATGCGTTCAGTATCAACATTGCCCTGCTCGGTGCGCGATTTACTTCCGAACGGGTGCGCGGCACTTTTGCCGTCCAGACCGGCACCTATCCTGACGCCAACTACGCCGCCGAGCCGCCGGTTTTCAAGCACCTCCACGAGGCCTACGCCGGTGTCCGGCTGCGGCCCGGACTTTGGCTCGATGCGGGCGTTTTTCTGAGCCATATCGGTCTGGAGGGCCCGATTTCGCGCGATGACCTCACGCTTACCCGTTCCATAATAGCCGACAATTCGCCTTACTACGAATCCGGCGCCAAGCTGACGTACGATACTCCCAATGGCCATTGGACCCTGATCGGCCTGGTGCTCAACGGCTGGCAGGTAATCCGCGACAACAACGAAAATAAAGGCCTGGGCTGGCAGGTGCAATGGAAGCCGACCAGCCAGTGGGTGCTCAACTCCAGTACTTACGCTGGCGAAGGCCCCAACCAGCCCGATTCCGTAGGCCGGCAGCTTCGGTATTTCCACGATTTTTACGCTACCTGTCAGGTTACGCCCGGGCTGAAAATGGCGGCTTCCTTCGACTTCGGTATCCAGCAGCAGCAAAGCCCGCGCATTGCCTACGACCGCTGGCACGGCGCCGCTCTCATCGCTAATCAGCGCCTCACGCGCCGCACGGCCCTGAGCGCGCGCCTCGAATATTTCCACGACCCGGCGCACGTCCTGATCGCGGCGGCCCGACTCAACCCGACGGCGCCTTTTCGCACCGGCGGCGCGTCCGTAGGCTTCGATTATCTTCCCGTACCGCGTTGCCTGATACGGCTCGAAGCAAAAGGCTACCGCGCCGCCGATCCGGTGTTTGAAGCCAACGACCAGCCGCGCCGCACCAATGCCGCCATCACCAGTTCGCTGGGACTGACGTTTTGAACCCCTCCCCTCCTACCCAACTAATAACTTTTTCAACCCAAAGCTAATTTGTATTTTTAATTACTAAATGTTAATTTTTAACTGAAACTAATACCGCTCCCGCTTTGGTGTCCTAACCGGCCGCTCATCGGGTTTGCGGTCGGGCAGATTTTCGCCGATGCGCGGGTTTTGCTTTTTGTACCACGGCTGCCCGGTATACTCCACGCCGCCGTGCATATGCTTCAGCCGGACGTGGCACGACGGAATCGGGCAGTTGCCGCGCCCGATCTTACCGTAGTACTTCGTGTTGTAAGTGAAGCCGATACCGATTTCAAAAGCCAGCTTACGGGCCGCCGGAGTTCCGCCGTAGAGGCCGTCGGTGGCAGCGTAAGCGGGCGCCGCCTGCGTGCCCACGGCCAGCGAGAGGTTCACAGTGGAATGCCGGTCTTCGAACGCCGACCCTACCGGCAGCCCGGCGCCCAACGTCAGCATCAGCTCGGTGAGCGGCTTGGGGGCATCTTCGCGCGGCAGGCGGCCATAGCGGGCACCGGCGCGGTACAGCATACGCGACGGGTACGTGAGACCCATATTGCCACTTGGGGTGTACTCGCCGCCTACCGCAATTTGCAGCAGGTCGGGCAGTTTCGGTATCCCCGGCTGAGCGCCGCCCCAGGAGCGGTAGGCGCTCCAGCGTTGCCAGGACGCATCAGCACCCACGCGCCAGTGCAACTCATCGGAAATCGCCAGGCCGCCGCGCAGCAGCAGCGGAACGCGTGGCGTGGCGCGGGTAAGGGAGGTTGTTTGCAGGGGCACGGCCGGGTTTGTGGCATCCGCCGCCGCGCCGCTGGGCGCGCCTTTGCCCCCGAGCAGCGTGTAGGTGGCGCTGAAGCCGGAGCGCAATGTCAGGGTCTGATTCAGGTTGATGCGCTGGGCCAGCGCCCCGGTGAAACGCCAGACGCGGAGCTTGCTGGCACCAGTCCAACTGCCACCAGCCAGGGTATCCGGATTAGCCGCGCCATTCAGCCCCGTAATGCCGGTTTGGGAGGTGGTGCTAAACGCGCCCCAACTGTAATCAGCCTGCAAGCCACCGCTTAACCAGCGGAAGAAGGTGAAGCCGGTGGCAAGCGATGCCTGCGAGATGGACGCAGTACCCGCCGCCGCGCGCACCACCGTATTCGGTAGCAGCACCGGCTGCCCGGCGATGGAATCGGTGCGCGGTACGAGCAGCGTGCCAGCAGTGGCGAAATCGTAGAGCCGCTTGGGTTGATAAGCTGCCCGGATGCCCACGATCCCCGGAATCAGCGGAAAAGCGGCCCGGATGGTGGGTACGCGCAATTTTTGACCGTTGAAGTAGGAAACCGCGCCCGGTGTCAGGATCGTAGCGGGGCGCGGTCCGTAGGTCAGATCGGCATCGACGATGGCCGTGGGGTTATAGGCGAGTTGGGCGGGGTTGAAGTCGTTGATGAAATTATCCTCGGGCACGGCCATTCCCACGCCGCCCATCGCACGGGAGCGGACGGATTGGCTGTTGTCGTTGAGAAACGGCAGCCCCAGGCCGTAAGTCGGCGGAAATGGAAAACGCAGCGGCGCCACGGGGGGAGCGGCCGCGCCGCCGTCAGGAGTCTGCGCGAAAGCGGCAGCAGGCAGCAGGCCCACGGCCAGCGTCAGCGCAACGGAACAAAACGAAGGGGGCATCAGCACGGGCGCAAAGGTCGGGGGCAGAAAGGTAGCCAGGGGCTTTGCCCCGTCGCCTAACGCAGTACTACGGCCGTTTGATGCGGAGTCGAAGCTACTCTCCTGCTTCTTTCATTTTGGGCTGTGGGGCGAAGCCCCTGGCTACACATTGACGCTACGCTTTTTCCCTTCCCCAAACGGCATACACCACCGCGCCCACCGCCACGAGCACCAGCCCCGCGCCGGCGTAGTCGGTTTTGTACACGAGCAATGCCGTGCAGATGCCGCCGGCCAGCGCGACATACACGATGGGCAGCACCGGATAGCCCAGCGCGCGGTACGGTCGCGGGCGGTCGGGTTGGGTGCGGCGCAGGCGCATCAGCCCCAGCACGGTGGCGATGTAGAAGAGCAGCACGGCAAACATCACGTAGTCGAGCAGGTCCGAATACGAGCCGGTGAGCGTCAGCAACGCGGCCCACAACCCCTGGAAAAGCAGCGCGTTGGCCGGTACGCCCCGGCCGTTGAGACGGGCGGCGGGCCGGAAGAAAAGCCCGTCCTGGGCCATTGCGTAATAAACCCGCGCGCCAGCCAGGATAATACCGTTGAGGCAGCCGAAGGTAGATACCAGGATCAACGCCGCCATCAGCCCCTGCCCTATCGGCCCCAGCACGGCGGCCAGTAATTCGGTGCCAACACGGTCCTGCGGGGCGGCGGCAATGACCGGCATCCCGAGCGCGGCCACGTAGGCCACGTTCGCCAGCAGGTAGAGCAGCACTACGCCGCCAGTGCCCAGCAGCAGCGAGCGCGGCAGGTTGCGCTGCGGGTCGCGCACTTCGCCGGCCGTGAAGGTGATGTTGTTCCAGGAATCGGCGGCGAACGCGGCGCCGGTCAAGGCCGTGAAAAAGATGCCCAGATTCGAAAGGTCCAGCGGCGGCCAGGTAGTGGTAAAACGGACGCCCACACCGGGCTGGCGCAACCCAAACCACAGTCCCAAACCCACCACGAGCAGCAGCGCGGCTACCTTGACGATAGTCAGCACGTTCTGCACCAGCGCTCCGGAACGAACACCGCGGAAATTGAGGGCGGTCAGGAAGGCGATCACGGCAATCGCGACGAGCATTTGCGGTGTGATGCTGAAGCGCCCAACCGTCAGGAGGGCTTCCGCCGAAACGGCTGGCACGAACACACCCAGAAAGCGCGCAAACGCCACGGCTACGGCCGCGATCACGCCGGTCTGGATCACGGTGAAGAGCGTCCAGCCGTACAGGAAGCCCGTCAGGCGGCCCCAGGCTTCTTTCAGGTACACGTACTGGCCCCCGGCAGTCGGCATCATCGCGGCCAGTTCGCCGTAGCAGAGCGCGCCGCAGACGGTCAGTACGGCCACCAGTACCCAGGCCAGCAGCAGCAGCCCCGCGCCGCCGGGCAACTGCCGGGCCATCGCGGCAGGCACGATGAAGATGCCCGAACCGATCATCGAGCCGACGATCAGGGCCGTGGAATCCCACAGGCCAAGGCCCTTTTGCAGTTTCGACGGGGCCGTTTGCTCAACGACTTCAGCGGTTTTTTCAGCAAGCACAGCAGCAGCGGGAGGAAAAGATGGACCTTAACGCCGCCGAAGGTAGCGGTTTGGTAATGTAGGCGCGTCGCGGAGCGACACGCATCTCATTAAGCGCCCAACATTAGGGAAGCGCGTCGCGGAGCGACGCGCCCACGGCAAGTCGCTGTCGGTAACGGTCCGGGAGTCGGCCGAAATTACGCCGCCGGCACCAGCGCGCCGTTGCGCCATTCGGGCACCACGGTGTAGTGATCGGGTTCGAGGCAGAAGGCAATGTCGCGCCGGATGTCGAGCCCCTGCAACCGCTGCACGTGCGACGACTGCTGCAAAAACGCTAGCGGATCGGCTTTAACTGAATCCCATAAAACCTTTGTCATCAGTCCAGAATCAGAAGAAATCTGCACTTCGCCGGCCAACGTTTCGGCGAGAGCTCCGGCGAAGAGCGTGTCTTCCAGATTGGGGGCGCCCTTCCAGCCGGCGCACACCACCAGCACGGGCCGGCGATGGGCCCGGAGCCAGTCGGCCACGGCCGTCAGGTTCAGGAAGGCGCCTGCCGCCAGCACCTCGGCGCCCTGCGCCAGCGCCTGCTGAATGGCCAGCGTACCGTTGGTGGTGGTGGTGGCCAGCTCGCGGCCCCGCACAGCGGTAGTCTGGTACGAGAACGGCGAGTTGCCCAGGTCGAACCCGGCGGGCGTGCGGCCGTCGCGCTCGGCGGCCATCAGGCAACCCAGCGTCTGGCCCAAAGCTAGGCATTCGGCCAACTCAGCCACGGGGTGAACACGCGTCACGCCGTGGGCCAGCGCCGTGACCATCACCGAGGTAGCGCGCAGCACGTCCACCACCACCACGGCGTGGGCGCGGAGGTCGCCGTGGAGCGGCAGCAGTTGGGGGGTTAGGCAAACGTCGTAAGTCAAGGGTTTATGGTTTTGGGTTTATAGTTTGCGGTTTTTGGTTTGGGGCTGGTTTAAGGTGTTCCGTCAAACCAAAAACGACAAACGAAAAACCATCCAAAAACTACCCCTTCCAAAACGGCAGCTTTACCACTTCTGCCCGCAGGTTACGGCCGCGCACCTGGACGAAGATTTCCGTGCCCGGCTTGCTGTGCGCCGTTTGCACGTAGCCCATTCCGATGCCCCGGCCCAGCATCGGGCTTTGGGTGCCGCTGGTCACTTGGCCGATGACGGTACCGGCCGCGTCTACCAGCGGATAGTGACTGCGTGGAATCCCCGCCTCGCGCATCTCAAAGGCCACGAGCTTGCGGGCCACGCCGGCTTCCTTTTGGGCCTTGAAGGCGGCGGAGTTAGTGAACTCGTTGGTGAACTTCGTGATCCAGCCCAGACCTGCTTCGATGGGCGAGGTGGTGTCGTCGATATCGTTGCCGTAGAGATTGAAGCCCATTTCGAGGCGCAGGGTGTCGCGCGCGCCCAGGCCGATGGGTTTGATGCCCTGCGACTGCCCCGCCCCCATCACGGCTTCCCAGACTTCGCGGGCGCTAGCGGCGGGCACGTATAATTCGAAGCCCCCGGCGCCAGTATAGCCGGTGGCCGAGATGATGACATCGGGCACCCCGGCGAATGAGCCGACGCGGAAGGTGTAGTACGGAATGGCGCTTAGGTCTTCGACCGTCAGCGGTTGCAGGGCAGCCACAGCTTTCGGCCCCTGCACAGCGAAAAGGGCGTAGGCGTCGGAGAGGTTTTCGAGCGTCGCCCCGTCGTGGTTGCGGGCGCTGATCCAGTTCCAGTCTTTATCGATATTGGAAGCGTTGACCACCAGCAGGTAATCGTCCTCGGCCATTCGATAGACGAGCAGGTCGTCCACAATGCCACCGGTGTCGTTCGGCAGGCAGGAATACTGCACCTTGCCGTCGGTCAGGGCCGCTACGTCGTTGCTCGTCAGGCGCTGCACCAGAGCCTGCGCACCGGGGCCGCTGACCCGAAACTCGCCCATATGGCTGACGTCGAAAATGCCGACCCCCTGCCGAACGGTTTTGTGTTCCTCGATATCCGAAGAATAGCGCACCGGCATCAGGTAGCCCGCAAACGGGATGATCTTCGCACCAAGTGATTCGTGAACGGTGTGCAGCGGAACGGTGCGGGGGGCAATTTCGGACGTACTCAAGAGCGTAGGAGGCGGTTGAAGTGGAATGGTGCCCCAAAGCTACGGCCCCATCAAACGTCTTTTCCCACAAAGTGCAAGGGCCGTCGGAGGGATTTCTATTACCGTGGCTCCCCACTCCATTCCTCATTCCTCATTCCTTATTCCTCATTCCTCATTCCTCATTCAACCTCTTATCGTCGGTGCCGTTGAAGCCCCGCTCCTTTCTTTGCTGGCCTATCCCCCCAAAACCCTTATGCGGCTTTCTTTCAAACTCAGCGCGGCGTTTCTGGTACTGGGGCTGTTTTTTGTGCTGGTCGTCGTGGTCAATTACCAGCTTTCCCAACGGGTGTTGGCCATTGCGCAGCGGGTATCGGCGTCGCAGCACGTCACGGGGCGCGCGACGCAGCTTTACCGGCGGATGGTGGATATGGAAACCGGCTTCCGCGGCTATCTGCTGACGAGCCGCGAAGAAAGTCTGCAACCTTACCACGAAGGTGCCCGCACCGTGACCACTTTGACCGACGAGCTGCGTCGGTTCACGACGCGCCATTCGCCTCAGCGGGCACGCGTGGACTCCGCTGAGCGCCAGTTTCGGGTCTGGTGGCTTTTCAGCACCCGCTTGATTTCGGAAAAACGCGCCGCCCACCGCCGTAACCCGGAGCAGGAAGGAGTAGCCGGGCTGCCCAGCGGCTACCTGGCGAAAAACCTGACCGGCAAGCGGATGATGGACCGGGTGCGCACCACGCTTCTGGAATTTGAGCGGCACGAGGAACACCGCCGGGCGACGCAGTCAGAAAAACTGTCCGAGGCCGTGGCCACTACGCGCACCACCACCGTGCTGCTCACCGTCCTGGGTTTGGGATTGGGCCTGTTGGCAGCCGTTTATCTAATTCAGATCCTGACGTCGCGCATTCGCCGGCAGGTAGCCTGGGCCGAACGGTTGGCCGAGGGTGATTTTTCGGTTCGGATGGCCGATGCCACCGGCGACGAGCTGACGCAGCTTTCGCAGGCCCTCGACCAAATGGCCGATACCCTGACGACGGCCATTGCGCAGCTCGAAAATCGCAACCGCGAGCTGGATCAATTTGCTTATATCGTCTCGCACGATCTGAAAGCGCCACTGCGGGGGATGGAAAGCGTGTCCCGCTGGATTGAGGAAGACTACGGAAAAGACCAGGTGCCGACGCAGATTCAGGAGTTTCTGATGCTGATGCGTCTGCGCGTTCACCGAATGGAAAGCCTGATAGCCGGCATTCTGACGTATTCTCGCATCGGTCGCAGCACCTCGCTTCAGGAAACGGTGGACGTAAGCCACCTGCTGAAGGAAATCGTCGAAGACCTGGCCGCCCCGCCGGGGATGCGCATCCAACTGCCCCCTACCGCGCCGGTGGTGTTCACGTCGCGCACCCACCTGACGCAGGTTTTTCAGAATCTGCTGTCCAACGCCCTCAAGTACCATCATCGGCCCCAGCACGGCGTCATTGCGGTGACCTGGCGCCTGACGACTTCCCACCACGTCTTTGCCGTTACCGACGACGGCCCCGGCATCGACCCCGCCTATCACGAGAAGATTTTTCAGATTTTTCAGACCCTTCAGGAGCGTGATTCTTTCGAAAGTACCGGGATTGGCCTTTCCATCGTCAAGAAAATCGTGGAAGGGCACGGTGGTACCATCACGGTGTCGTCAGCGGAAGGACGTGGGTCCACGTTCACGTTCACGTGGCCGCTGAGCGAGATGCCGGGCGCGACAAGCGCCGCTCCGGTGGGTGCTGTTACGGGCGCGGTTGCGGGCTGAAGCCAGCCCGCAGCCCGCACGAACGCGCCGATATGCCGTATTTCGCAGCCCGGTTCGTTTGCACCACGCGGCTTGCCCGGTTGGCGGCGGGTGTTTCCCCTTCATTATGCCCGCTTCCTGCATCCTGCTCGTCGAAGACGATCTGCTCGACACGATGA
>JANPLI010000018.1:0-23491 GCA_031426455.1 Hymenobacteraceae bacterium
GAACTGAAGCCCCTTACGGACCAACAAGACCTCATGGTTACAAAAACTCTAAAAAAATACCATCGGGCACGATTTTTGTAAAAACCGGCTTGACTCCTTGTCAAACATCGCGTCACGAATGGCTCCCGGTTGCTACCTGCACCGGGAGCCGTTTGCGTTTTAGGCCCGCTGCCCCTGCCCTGCCGTGCCCAAACGCACCTGCTGGCCGTTACTTTGGGGCGTGAGTCGCCGCTTCTGGATGCTGCTTTTGAGCGTGGGCTTGTTCGGACCAGGGCGAATCTGTGCCCAGGATGCGACCATCGGCGTTCAGGTGCGCGTGTCGCCGGGCCCTTTACCGGTCGATCAACCATTGGAAATCAGCGTCGTCCTGACGGGCGCTGATCTCATCAGCCTGAGCGCTTTTCCCGCCCTGGCGGGCTTCAAGCGCACGACGCGCAGCCGCCAGACCACCACCCGGACGGTGGGTACCGTCACGGCCACTACCCTTACCATCACGCAGCGCTACCTGGCTTTCGGCGAGGGCGAAAAAGTGCTGCCACCGTTCAGTATCGACGTCAACGGCCAACCCGTGCGCTATCCAGGCGGTCGGGTCCGGGTGGTGGCCGCTTCTACGCTAGCGCCCGTGGCCGACGTGAAACCGGGGCGATCCGCCGGCACCGAACCGCCGAATACCGACGGCCCTGCGCCGCCCGACGCCAAGCCCACCCCGCCGGACTATCGCACCGTACCCGACCAGGCCCGCCTGACCCTCGACGTGGCCCCGGCCGAGCGCACCGTCTGGGCGGGTGAGGGGGTTCGGGTGCGCCTTTACCTGACGATTGCGCCCGAAGACCAGGCCGTGCTGGAATTTGCGCCCGACTTCGGCCGGCAGATGGAGCTGATTCGCCGTCAGGTAAAGCCTGCGGACGTTTGGGAGGAAACGCCGCCCGCGCTGCCCATTGTACCCGATACGGTGCGCCCCGCCCCCGACCAGGTGCGCCTGCGGTTTCTGCTCCACGAAGCCGTTTATTATCCCCTGACGGCGACGCAGCCCCTGCGCTTTCCGGCAATTGCGCTGCGCCTGACGAAATATGCGCTCGCCAAAAAAACCGTTGAAGGACAGGATAATCGACTGGCCGGGGCGCGCACGGTCAGTTCGGAGCCCGTAACCGTGGCCGTGCGGCCCTTACCGCCACACCCCCTGCGCGACGCCGTGCCGGTGGGCAGCTTCCAGCTACGCGAGTTTTTGAGCCGCGACCCCGCGCGCGCGGGCCAGCCGGTGCGCTATTGGCTGGAAATCAGCGGCCCCGGCAACCTGGCCACTGTGCGCTTCCCGGACCCGCTCACTACTGGCCCAACCGGCGTGACTGCTTACCGCCCGCAGGTTGTGCCAACGCCCGCGTGGCCCCCGGCCGGGCCAGGCGCCACGGGCGGCAGCGTCCGGTTTCAGTGGGAACTGGTCGCCGACCGGGCGGGCACGCACCGGCTCGACTCCCTGCTTCAGTTGGTGTACTTCGACCCCGCCCGCGGCCGTTACGACACGCTCCGGTCCGGCCTCCACTGGCGCGTGACCGGCGTGCCCCGCACCACTACCGCTCGCCCCGACGCACCGCCCTGGGCCGACGACCCTTTCTACCAGCGGATCGACCGCGAATCGCTCGAAACCTCCACCGCGCCCCGCCCCGCCGACCTGCGCCGCAGCGCCAACCTGGTGCTGGCGCTGCTGGCCGCCGCAGGCGGCTGGCTACTCTGGCGGAGGAGGAAACGGATTGAGTGAGTCGTTTTCAATTTTTGATGGAGTGATTGAAAAGCAAAGCCAGCCAACTCCATCACGTCATTTCCCACAAAGGCGCAGACGTAGCGTCAAATGAGCACACTACTCCAGTCACTCAGCCCACTCAGTCAAAAAAAGTCACCCTCTCAAAAATGAACACTTTTGGCACCCGCTTCCGCCTGACCACTTTTGGCGAATCGCACGGCGTGGGCGTGGGCGGCGTCGTGGACGGCTGCCCGGCCGGCTTGCCGCTCGACATCGCCACCATTCAGGCTGCGCTGGACCGTCGGCGGCCCGGGCAGAGCTACCTCACGACCCCGCGGCAGGAAGCCGACCGGGTAGAAATCCTGAGTGGCCTCTACGAAGGCCGCACCACGGGGACGCCCATCGCCTTTCTGGTCCGCAACGAAGACCAGCGCTCCGCCGATTACTCCGCGCAAGCGGCCGGTGCCCTGCGGCCGGGGCACGCCGAGTTCACGTGGCTGCACAAGTACGGCCACGCCGACCTGCGCGGCGGCGGGCGTTCATCGGCCCGCGAAACCCTGGCGCGGGTGGCGGGCGGGGCCATCGCCGCCGCGTTGCTGGCGCAAGAGGGCATTCAGATTCGCGCCTACGTGAGTGCCGTGGCCGACGTGGAAGTCCCGCTGCCGTATCAGGAGCTGGATTTAAGCCTGATCGAGACCAACCTCGTCCGGTGCCCGCACCCCGAAACGGCGGCCCGAATAATCGCCCGCATCGAAGCCGCCCGCGCCGACCGTGATTCGGTGGGCGGCCTCATCACGGGCGTAGCAACCGGCCTGCCCGTGGGCCTCGGCGAGCCGGTTTTTGGCAAGTTGCCCGCGCTGCTGGGCGGCGCAATGCTGGGCATCAACGCCGTGAAAGGCTTCGAGATCGGCGAAGGCTTTGCCGCCGCGCGCCTGCCTGGCTCGGCCCACAACGATGCGTTTACCACCGACGCAGCCGGGCACGTCCATCCCGCTACCAATCGCGCGGGCGGCACCCTGGGCGGCCTCAGCACCGGCGAAGACCTGCTGTGGCGCGTGGCATTCAAGCCCGTTGCCACGCTGCCGCGCGCTACGCCCACCTTGACCCTCAGTGGCGAAGAAGCCGTTATTCCCGCCAAAGGCCGCCACGACCCGTGCGTACTGCCGCGCGCCGTACCCATCGTGGAAGCAATGGCCGCGCTCGTGCTGGCCGACCTATGGCTCCTGAATCAGGGCAGCAGGATGGGTTGATAAGTTGATTTGCTGATAAATTGATGTGCTGATGAGACCTGAGTAATTCTGACCCACTCAGCATATTCAGCAAATCAACGCATCCCTCCTATCAGCACACCCCGCTCATCCACTCATCTTCTCCCGACCTTTGCCGCCGCCGAAACCTGCTCCCCGCGCTGGGGGTTAGGAGCGGCAGTAAGGCACCTCAACGGGCCGGCTCTGTTCCGACCCTTCACCAAGTCCTGATTTTTTTTCCGTTTTATGGCCCAGAACCCCGTATCGGTTTACGCAGAAGCTAACCCGAACCCCGAATCAATGAAGTTTGTGTGCAACACGAGCTTCCTGCCCGACGGTATTTCCGTCGATTATCCCACCCTCGAATCAGCCGTCAACTCGCCGCTAGCGCAGGAGCTTTTTCATTTCGACTACGTGGGGCGCGTCTTTGTGGCGCAGAACTTCGTGACCGTCACGAAGAAAACCGATGACCATTGGACGCTGCTGATCCCCGAGATCCGCACGTTTCTGAAGTCCTACGTTGAGTCGGGCGGGCCCATTTTCTCCGTCGATCCGATCCAGGAGCAGGAAGCCAAAGCCGCTGCCGCTGTGGGCGACCTGACGGCGGAGGACGCCGTAATTGCCCAAAAAGTGACCGACCTGCTCGAAAGCTACGTCCGGCCCGCCGTGGAGCAGGACGGCGGCAACATCTCGTTCAAGCATTACCACGACGGCGTCGTCACGGTTCACCTGCAAGGCTCCTGCTCCGGCTGTCCGTCGGCTACGGTCACGCTCAAGTCAGGTATCGAAAACTTGCTGAAGCGAATGGTGCCCGAAGTGCGCGAAGTAGTGGCGGAAGGCGTGACGGTCTAGTTTTCACCGTTTATTTCCCCGGCAATGGAGCTGATACTAGTGGAGTCGCTCGACGAGGGCGCGCAGGAGTCGTTACGGGCTAATCCGCACGTACGAGTGCTCAGTGTGGTGGAGCGGCCGGAGACAGCCCCGGCCGCTCCGCGCGTACGCCGCAAGTGGGCGGGCACTTTGTCGGATGAAGCGGCTGAAGGATTACGTAAGCACGTGGAAGAATTGCGTAACGAATGGGAACGCGATTTCTAGTTGATACGAACGTGGTCATTGATCTACTCAATAATCACCTTCCGCCCGTCTCAGTGGAATGGATGGAAGAACTCAGCTTTCGGAAGTTAGCGGCTCATTCCATCGTGACCCGAATCGAGCTATTGTCGTGGCCGAATCTGACAACAATGGACCGCGCAGCGATTGAAAATTGAATATTAAATTCAGATGAATTACCGCTGGGCGAATTAGTTGCGCAGGAAACGATCTGCATCCGCCGAACACACCGCCGCAAACTGCCTGATGCCGTAATCGCTGCCACGGCAGTGGTTCAAAACCTGACGATTATAACGCGCAACACCAGTGACTTCCAGGCAATCACACGCCTCCGCGTTCTCAACCCGCACGATGTGGCGGCGCTGCCCGAAACTCGCTCCCAGCTGACAAACAAAGCAAACGGCCGGCTCCCACGAAGGGAACCGGCCGTTTGCTTTGGAGGCAGCGCTAAACTTACCGCGCCATCGGGAAGACGCGCGGCAGGCCGGTCTGCGGGTCGATGGTGGGGTCGAGGGCCGCACCGAGCGGCTGGGCGACGGCACCTGCACCCGTCAGCGGTGCCCGGTCGAGAAGCGGCTCGTCCTGGGTGGACGTGTGCATCAGTTCGGCACCCGACTTACCCCGGTTGATCGTATCGTAGATCAGCGCCGTCGCCACGAAGATCGAGGAGTAGGTGCCAAAGACGACGCCGATCAGCATCGCAAACGAGAACGAGCGCAGCGTTTCGCCGCCAAACAGGAAGAGCACCAGCACGGCCAGGAAAATGACCGACGACGTGATCACCGTCCGCGAGAGCGTCGAGTTCAGGGCGGGGTTGGCAATCTGGGCGAACGTCAGGCGCGGGTTCTCTTTGAGGTACTCGCGCAGACGGTCGTAGATTACCACCGTATCGTTCATCGAGAAGCCCACCACCGTCAGCACGGCGGCGATGAATACCTGGTCCATCTCGTAGTTCAGACCTACCAGACGGGCCAGCGCGAAGCCAGCAAGCAGGAAAAGCGCATCGTGGAAAAGCGACAGCACGGCACCCAGCGAGAACTCCCAGCGGCCGCCGAAGCGCAGCATCACGTACAGGAAGATGCCCGCCAGCGCCACCAGTAGCGATATCACCGCCGATGACTTGATGTCGTCGGCCATCGTAGCGCCCACTTTCGAGGTGCTCAGGATCGTCGGCTTCAGGGCGCCATACTTCGCATTCAGGCCCTGCACCAGGGCCGCCTGCACGGCCTCGTCGGCGGTCGTGCTTTCGTCGTCAGCCTTGTAAGAGGTCGTGATTTTCAGGCGTTGAGCACCACCGTAAGTCTTGGCTTCGGTGCCGGCATTCTGGAAGTTGCCCATCAGGCTTTCCCGTACATCAGACGCCGGGACGGGCTGGTTAAAGTCCACGACGTAGGAACGGCCGCCCTTGAAGTCCACGCCCAGCAACGGACCGCCTTGCAGGAACATCACGCCGAAGCCGAGCACCAGAATCCCCAGCGAAAAGGCGTAAGCAATCTTCCGCTTGCCGATGAAGTCGAAGTTCGGGTTCTTGAACATCACCCGCGAGAAAGTCGATTTGAACGACACGTTCTGGTCGTCCTTACCCGCCACCAGCGCCTCGATGATGACGCGCGAAACGTACACGGCCGTCAGGAACGACGTGAACACCCCAATGCCCAGCGTGGTGGCAAAACCGCGCACCGGGCCGGAACCGAAGTAGCCCAGAATGACGGCAATGAGCAACGTGGTGACGTTGGCGTCAAAAATGGCCGAAAACGCCTTGTCGTAGGCTTTCGCGATGGCATCCTTCACGCTCAAGCCGTGCGCCAGTTCCTCGCGGACACGCTCGTACACCAGCACGTTGGCGTCCACGGCCAAGGCCAGCGTCAGCACGATACCGGCGATGCCGGGCAGCGTCAGGGCCGTACCGAACTGCGCCAGGATGCCGAGAATGAAGAACAGGTTGATGGCGAGCGCAATGTCGGCCACCAGCCCACCCCGGTTGTAGTAACCGAGCATAAAGAGCATAATGATGAGTACGCCGGCAGCCGTGCTGAGAAGGCCCTGATTGATGGCTTCCTGACCCAGCGACGGGCCCACCACGGCCTCTTCCACGATGCGCGTCGGAGCGGGCAGCTTGCCGGCCTTCAGCACGTTCGAGAGGTCCTTCGCTTCTTCGATGGTGAACGAGCCGGAGATGCTCGAATTGCCGCCACCGATCTCGGACTGCACCACGGGCGCCGAGTACACGAAGTCATCCAGCACGATGGCCACCTGCCGACCGATGTTGGCGGCCGTCATCCGCTGCCACTTCCGGGCGCCGGTGGGGTTCATCTGCATCGAAATTTCCGGGCGCGACGACTGGTCGAAGTCCTGCCGGGCATCCGACACGTAGTCGCCCGTCACGGGCGCCTGCACGTCGCCGCGGCCTTTCTTGATGAAGTACAGCTCCAGGAAAGTCTGGCGCTTGTCGCCTTCGATGGCCTTCACGCCCCACATCGCCGTCAGGTTCGGCGGGAACAGGGCGCGCACGTCGGGCCGGGCGAAGAGTTTATTGACCTTGGCCGTATCGCGGGTATTGGCGCCCAGGCCGTTGCCGAGCGGAATGAAAAGCTTGGCGAGCTGCGAGCTTTGCTTGCTGTCGAGCGAATCCTTTTTGGCGGCGGTAGCGCCTTTCTTGGCGGTGTCTTTCGCGGCAGCCTTGCCTTCGAGCTGGTCGGCCAGGTCGCCGTCCTTTTTAGCGGAATCGGCGGGCGTGGCGAAGGGGTCGGCGGCGGCGGTGGTCGCGGAATCAGTCGTTGCCGTAGCCGTAGCCGTTGCGTCGTCGAGCTTGCCGGCGGCGGCCGTCAGCGCATCATCAGCGGGTTTACCGGAGGCTTTCGCCAGGGCTTCCTGCTTCACCAGCATATCGTTGAGCTGCGTGAAGTAGGGGTTGATTTCCTCGGGCTTGAACACTTCCCAGAACTCCAGCTTGGCCTGGCCCTGGAGCATTTTCCGGACGCGCTCCGGGTTCTGCACGCCCGGCAGTTCGATCTGAATACGGCCCGTGCCTTTCAGGCGCTGAATGTTCGGCTGGGTGGTGCCGAGCTTGTCGATACGCGTCCGCAGGATGTTGAACGAGCGCTCGATGGCCGATTCCACTTCGCCGTTCACCACGCTCATTACCTGCGCGTTGGTCGAGTTGAAGTCGATGCGCCCCTTGTTGGCCGAGTTGGCGAAGATGGGGCCGAGTTGGCCATCCGGAGCCACTTCCTGGTAGGCGCTCAGGAAAAGTGCCGTGAATGGCTGATTGCTCTGGGTCTGGCGCTGCGAGGCCAGCTTGAGGGCTTGCAGAAACTTCGGGTCGGTGGAGTGATTCGACATCGAGCGCAGGATTTCCACCGGCGACACTTCCATCGTCACGTGCATCCCGCCTTTCAGGTCGAGGCCCAGGCCCAGTTCGTGTTCCTTGATTTTCTGGTACGTCTGGCCTAGGAAAACCGGCTCTTTCCAGATCGAATCGAGGTAAGCCTGGCGCTTCGACTCGTTGATCTTTCCGTTGACGGTGGCAAACGCCTCCGCCTGATTCTCGACCCGGTGGGCGGCCGACGTGAGCAGCAAAAACCAGCCGCAAAGGGCTGCCACAATCAGCGACAGCGTGATAATAACGGTTCTACGTGACATAATAGCCTCACCCCCGGCTCCGCGCTGAAAAAGCGGGCAGACCGAACAGGGTGTAATTGAAAGAAAAAATGACAGCAAAAAAATGGCCCGCGTGGCGCGGCCTGGGGCGCGAAGTCGTGCTTCGCTTTTGGTAGCCAGCAGCGATAGGATAGGGCACCGCCCTACGCCGCCCCGCCCTAGGGGGCCTGCGGCGAAACGGCCGCGCCCAGGAGCCGCGCAAAAGCCGCGGCAGTGGGCAACAGCACCGGACTGATACCCACCGCAAAGGTTACCCCCGTATGTAAAACCGCTTTGCTCAGGGCGTTACGCCACACCCCCAGAGGGTCGAGCGGTAGCCAGCCCACGGCTGGCGGCGCCACCACGGGCACATCGGCTAACACCGAAGCCAACAGAATGCGCTCGCGCACGGTCACCGTCTGGCGAACCGTAGTGCCCCGCTCGGTCTTCGTAGCGGGCCGCGCCAGCCGCCACGTCGCCACCCACTGGTGGTTCAGCACGAGGTTGGCAGCCATACAGGCCACCAGCGCGAGCCAGCGAAAAGCGTGAGGAACAGAAGCTTGCATCTTGGGGCCGCAAAAGTACGCGCTTTTGCGCTAGTTTCCGCCCCGGGCCACGCCTTTCAAATAGCCAATCAACACGTTAAGGCCACGCTCGAAGTGCAGGTTGTTAGGGATGATGAGGTCGGCTTCGTGCTGGTAGGGCTTGATGTAGCGGTCGAACGACGGCGCCACGTGGTGCAGGTAACGATACATCACGTCGTCGAGGTCGTAGCCGCGCTCCACGTTGTCGCGCCGGATGCGGCGGTGGAGCTTGACGTGTTCCTGGGCTTCGATGAAGATTTTCAGGTCCAGCTCCTGCGCGATTTCCGGGAAATGAAACACGAACAGTCCTTCCAGCACGATGACCGGCGCGGGCTGAAACGTCAGCATTTTCAGCGCCGCGTCGGGGTTGTTGAAGTTGTACTCGGGCCGCTGAATGGCCTCGCCCCGGTGTAAAGCGCGCACATCGGCGGCAAACTCGGCGGCGTTGATCGACTCCGGCACGTCGAAATTGACTACGCCGTTGGCGTCGGCAGTCTGCTCGTGCAACGGGCGGTAGTAGTTATCCTGCGAAACCAGGCATAGCTCGGCGGGGCTGAACGCGGCCACCAACTGGCGCAGAACGGTGGTTTTGCCCGAAGCCGAGCCGCCCGTGATGCCGACGAGGAAAGGTTTCAATGTTTCTGATTGGTTGTTGCTGGCTGAAGTGCGCGAGCAAAACTAGAAACCAACCATTAGAAACCAGCGCCAACCGGTCAGCAACTCGTCGTAAGCCACTGCACCAGCCCGGCCACGGCACGGGCGCGGTGGCTGATTCGATTTTTCGCTTCCAGCGGCAATTCGGCGAAGGTTTCGGTGAAACCATCGGGCTGAAAAACGCTGTCGTAGCCGAAGCCACCGGTACCGCGCGGCGCCTCCGTGATACGACCTTCCACGATGCCAGCAAAAAGATGTTCGCGGCCGTTGGCATCGATCAGGGCGATGACCGTGCGGAAACGCGCCGTGCGGTCGGGCTGCCCATCCAGTGCCGTCAGCAGCTTTTGCACGTTGGCAGCACTGTCGCGCGCCGGCCCCGCGTAATGCGCCGAATCAACCCCCGGCGCGCCCTGTAGTGCGCGCACTTCCAGGCCGGTATCATCGGCAAAACACGGCACCCCGAAGTGCTGCCACACGTAACGCGCCTTCTGCAAAGCATTACCTTCCAGCGTGTCGCTGGTTTCAGGCAGTTCGTCGTGGCAACCGATATCAGTCAGGGTGCGCAGGTCGAAACGGGCGCCCAACAGTGGGCGCAGTTCGTCGAGCTTGTGGGCGTTGTTGGTGGCGGCGCAGAGCATTTTTACTGACTGAGTGACTTTTATGACTGAGTGACTGAGCGATTGAGTGACTGTTTTGACTGAGTGACTGAGCCCGGTGGTGCATAATCACTCAGTCACTCAGTTCCACTCAGTCACTCAGTTCCACTCAGTCACTCAGTGGCCCAACTAAGCCAGGCGCCGAACTCCCCTGCTTCGGGCAGCGCGACGGTGACGTGTTCGGCGAGCGTGGTGGAAAGTGAAAGCCCCGCGAAAGTGGCTGCGACGGGGAAAGCCGGGTGGTGCCGGTCCACGAGTAACAGCGTCTGGACGCGGGCCGGGGCGCGGCGCAATACGTCGGCCAGGGCGTAAGCCAAGGTGCGGCCGGAGTTCAGCACGTCGTCGATCAGGATCACTATCTGGCCCGCCAGGGTATCGGCGGACGGTTCGAGCGTTGGCGCCGCTTCCAGGGGCGCTTCCTTATGCAGCGCCAGGCTGCTCACCTGTACCCGCAGGGCGGGCTGCACGGTCGCCAGTTCGGCTTGCAGCAGCACCGCCAGACGGTCGCCGCCGCCGGCAATACCCACCAGGTGCAGGGCGTCGGTGCCGTAGTTAGCTTCGCACAACTGGTACGCAAGCCGCGTCAGGCGGCGGCGAATCTGGGCGTCGGTCAGAATTTGAGTGAACATCGGCAACAGAGGCGAGAGCGCCCGGCACCGAGCGCGACGGGCTTTCACCCAAAAAAAACACGGACCAAACGGCCCGTGTCAGTAGCAGCAGGAAAGAACCAAACGGCCCGGCCTTTCTAGCGGAACATCGACTTGATCGACCCCCACGAGCGCTGCACCGCCGACGGCGCCTGCGCCATCGTGACGGCGTAGCTGAATTCGCCACTCGTGGTGACGGCCGTCAGCCGATACACGTAGGCCCCGGCCGAGTTGCCGCCGCTGGCCGAACGATTCAGGTTGTGGTCGAGGTAGGTGTACTGGCCGGCGCCGGTGGGCTGAATGGTGGCCAGGTTCATATACATCGCGTCGCTGAGGCCGCGCCGGGACAATTCAAAGCGTTGCAGCCCGGTTTCCGAAGGCACCTCCCAGTTCAGCCGCACGTCGATGCCTTCGAAGGCGCCCAGGAATGCCGTCACCGGCCCGCTCAGCGCAAAGGCCGTCAGCGAAAGCGTCAGAAAGGCGATCAGGGCAAGCGGACGGGCCGGAAACCGGCGGAAAGATGGACGCATAGCAGCGGGGCTGTCGACAGCGAAGAAAGGCACCAGGCAGCCCCTGCTGCCCGGTGGGTTGACAAAGCTAAGGCGTTTTGGGCGGAATCCGGCTTGCCGTCAGCGAAAAAGCGCGGGGCCTTGTCGTGGCACGGTCGGTTTGTCGTACTTTTGCGGCCCGGTTTGCCGGTCCCGCTCCGGGCGCGGGCTGCCGGCCCTGGGTTTCGGCCCGTAAATCGTCAATTTGCCCGCGTTTTTTCCCTTCTGATGAAAAAGGACATTCACCCGACCTACCGCGAGGTCGTTTTTCAGGACACGTCTTCGGACTTCAAGTTCCTGACCCGTTCCACGATGTCGTCCAACGAGACGACGACCTGGGAAGACGGCAAGACCTACCCGGTCATCAAGATCGAAGTCTCGTCGGCTTCGCACCCCTTCTACACCGGCAAGAACGTGTTTATCGACACCGCCGGCCGCGTCGAGAAGTTTATGAACCGCTACAAGAAAGGCCAGGTGGCCGCGCGCTCGGAAGCCCAGTAAGGCCCTCCCGATCACGACATCAGCAAGCTCCCGCTGGCCTCGGCCGACGGGAGCTTGTTGCTTTTATATCGGCTCCCGTTGCGCCTACCCAGCCCGGCTACAGTTCCTCCGACGCCCCGTATCGCCCCTCTCCTACTCCCGCCCCTTCCCGCCGTGCTGCCTCCCGATTTTATCAGCATTCTGTCGATTGCCCACCACGCGCCCGGCCCGCGGCTGTCGGCACCGGCCGCGAGTGCCTGGCTCGATGAGCTGCTCTGCCTGCTGTTTCCGGAGCTGCGCGACACGCCCCCGCTGCGCGATATCGACGCCGTGGAAGCCGCGCTGCTGGCCTCCACGAATGCGCTGGCGCACCTGCTGCACGGCCTGCCCGCCGACGTGCTGCCCGGCCCACCGCCCGACGTCGCCCGCGCCTTTCTGGCCACGCTGCCGCAACTCAGCGCCGACCTGCGCCAGGATGCGGCCTTTATCGCCGACGCCGATCCTGCCGCCACCGGCACCTTCGAGGTCATCCGGACCTACCCCGGTTTCCGCGCTACGGCCGTGTACCGCGTGGCCCACGCGCTGCATCAACTGGGCGTACCGCTGCTGCCGCGCGTGCTGAGCGAAGCCGCGCACAGCCGGACGGGCATCGACATCCACCCCGGCGCCGTGATCGGGGTGCCGCTGGCCATCGACCACGGCACCGGCCTGGTGATCGGCTCCACGGCCGTGCTGGGCCGGCGGGTGCGGCTTTTTCAGGGCGTCACGCTCGGGGCGCTGAGTGTCAGTAAGGAAATGGCGACCCGCAAGCGCCACCCCACCATCGAGGACGACGTGGTGATCTACGCCGGCGCCACCATCCTGGGCGGCGCCACCGTGGTGGGCGCGCACAGCATCATCGGCGGCAATGTGTGGCTCACGCGCTCGGTGCCGGCCTACGCGCGGGTTTACCACCGGGCGCAGATCGATATCCGCGACGGCAACGAAGTCGCGCCGGGGCTGATGTTCGAGATTTAGAACGGGTTCGGACTTCGGAAGTACCAAACCGGACTTCGGAAGTACCAAACCGGACTTCGGAAGTACTAAATCGGACTTAAAAGCCCCGATTATGGCAGAAAACCGGGGCGCCGGGACCTCAAAACTGCCATTTTGGCTAATTTTGGCAGAAGCAGGCGGGAGATGTGCAGCGGCTGGTCGCTTGCAGAACGGCACCCAGCGGAAGCGACCGACCTCGCTTCGGCAGGAAGCGTTTTTACCCGTGGGCCCGTCTCCGCCAACTCAATCGACCCGTGGCGGGTTAGTGCAGGGCAGGGGCGCAACTTTACGGCGTCTCCCGTTTTTACCAACTCCTTTTCCAAATGCCGGCTAATTCCATTCTCGCCACCATCGGCCACACGCCGCTGGTGCGCATCAACCGCCTTTTTGCCGCCGAACGCCCCGACGTGGAAGTCTGGGTCAAGCTGGAGCGCGCCAATCCCGGCGGATCCATCAAAGACCGTATTGCCCTGGCAATGATCGAGGACGCCGAAGCGCGTGGCGTCATCAGCCCCGGCAAAACGCACCTGATCGAGCCCACTTCCGGCAATACCGGTGTGGGCCTGGCCCTGGTGGCCGCCGTGAAAGGCTACCGCCTGACGCTGGTGATGCCCGAATCGATGAGCATCGAGCGCCGCCGCCTGATGGCCGCCTACGGGGCGCAATTTGAGCTGACGCCCCGCGAAAAAGGGATGAAAGGCGCCATCGAAAAAGCCAACGAGCTGGTGGCCGCCGACGCCGACGCCTGGCTGCCGAGCCAGTTCGACAACCCCGCCAACCTCCGCATCCACCAGGAAACCACGGCCCAGGAAATCCTGGCCGACCTGCCGCACCCGGACGGCTTCCACGCCTACATCACGGGCGTGGGCACGGGCGGGCACCTCACGGGCGTGGCCCAAGTGCTGAAGCCGCGCTTCCCGGAGATGAAAGTGTACGCCGTGGAGCCGACACTTTCGCCCGTCATCAGCGGCGGGGCGCCGGGGCCGCATTCCATTCAGGGCATTGGCGCGGGCTTTATCCCCGGCAACCTGCACCTCGACGTGCTGGACGGCACCATTCAGGTGGCGCCGCCTGATGCGATGGAGATGGCCCGCCGCGCCGCCCGCGAGGAAGGCATCTTTATGGGCGTCAGCAGTGGCGCTTCCCTGGCCGCCGTGCGCCAGCACCTGCCGAACCTACCGCAAGGCGCGCGGGTGCTGACGTTCTGCTACGACACCGGCGAGCGGTATCTGTCGGTAGAAGGGCTGTTTGCCTGAGCCGGCTGAATCTGACTGCCGGGCAGCCACCCTTACATAGAGGTTCCGTGCTTTCGGGTGCGGGACCTTTTTTGGGTCCAGATATGGCCTAATCCGGCTATCAATCAGCCTCGCCCGGCTGCCTTAACGTTGCCATAACGCAAAGCCCGCCGCGCGGCGGTACCTTTACACACGGTTCAATTTCACCCACACTTTCAATCACTTCCCGTTCATTATATGCGTTTAACGCGAACTCTTTTTACCAGCGCGGCCGTGGCGGCGCTGGGGCTGCTACCGCTGTTGGGGCGGGCGCAGGCGGTGGCAACTTACACCATTGTCGGCAGCGGCAACGCAACCGACCCTCTTGCGGGCGTGGGTGCTACAAATGCGACGGCTGGTAACCTGACCCGCGTAGGAGTCACCGCTTCAAGTAGCGGTAGCAACTTCCGGGCTTCCAACTGGGCGACCGGTGGCACTACTGGCACTGCCGTCGGAGCCATCACTGGAAATATTGACCTTAACAAGTACATTGACTTCACCCTAACACCAGCTACTGGCTACCTGCTCAATCTGACCTCCATCTCGTTCGGCTTTGGGCGCAGTGGTACTGGCCCGCGCCGGTTTGAGTGGCGCTCGAGCCTGAACTCCTACGGCGCTGCCATTAATACGGCGGGCTCCTCGGTTGGGACCGGCGGAACCCTTACCAGTGGCGTTTTTGCCGAGACAGTGGACGCTGGCAGTAATATCAGCGGGAATACGCTGGCCCTGGGCGGTGTGACTTACACTGGTTTGTCCGCTGCCATCACGTTCCGCTTATACGGTTACAGTTCGGAAGCGGCTGGTGGTACGGGTGGACTGGCGGGCAACCTTGTCATCAACGGCTCGGTGACCTCAACGGGTACGGTGGCCGCAACGCAGGGTGCAGGCAGCTATCCCAGCGGGGGCACAGCTTACAACTTCGGCAACCAGACCCAAGGCACGACCAGCGGTACGGTGGCCTTCACGCTGACCAACGGCGTGGGAACACCGGTGACGATCAGCTCGATTACAACCAGCGGCGATTACGCAACGACGGGGACGGTACCGACCTCTATTCCAGCGAGCGGCACGGCGACGGTGAACGTGCAGTTTTCGCCGACGGCCCAGGGGACCCGCACCGGCACCCTGATCATCAACTCGAACTCGAACGCTAACGGTACTTATACCGTGAACCTGACCGGCAACGGTACCGCCCCATTACTGAATCCGGAAATAAACGTCCAGCAGGCAGCCGTCGATTATCTGACGGGCTCTACTTACACCGGCTTCGCCAATACCCCGCAAGGCAGTCCAAGTACCGCGACCGTATTTACGATTCAGAACACCAGCCTGGTCGATGCCCTGAACATTAGCGGCATCGTAGCAAGCGGTGATTTCTCAACGACTGGCACCATACCTACTACGGTAGCAGCCAACTCCTCGGCGACGGTAAGTGTAGTATTCACGCCAACGGCGCAGGGTGTTCGTACGGGTACGCTGACAATCAACAGTAATGACCAGGACGAAGGGTCTTACGTGATCAATCTTTCAGGTCAAGGTATTGCACCTGTCCCGACACTGACGGCGATCAATCCCAGCACCACCATCTACGGCGGTGCAACTTATACCGTCTCGCTGACCGGCACGAACTTCAATCAGACCCTGGCCTCGAACAGCATCAGTTTCAACGGTAATACTTACACGCCAGCAACCGTAAACGGCGCAGGGACGCTGCTGACGGTAGCGTTGCCAGTGCCAGCGACCACGACCAACTATCCGATCACGGTGACGACGCCAAGTGGCACGACCAGCAGTCAGACCTTGATCGTGACCGCCCCTCCAGCCGGTTTCTTTGAACCCTTCGACGCGGGCTTCAAAAGTGGCTACGCTATCGGCAACGTGACCCTGGCCACTGGCTCGTATGCATTTGACGACGCCCTGAGCGGCAACACGGTTTCGGACCCGCGCAATAACCTGTATAGCGCCCGAATCCAGACGGGTTCGGTCACGATGAACTTCGATAAAGCCAACGGCGCCGGCACGATCACGGTGTACGCGGCCAACTTCGGCTCGGATAATGCAGGCCGCCTGCGGGTATCGGTTTCGAATGATGGCGGCACGACGTTCACCGCCTACATCAGCCCAAACACGACCCTAACCGGTACGCTAGCACAGTACACGTTCTCGGCCAACGTAGCCGGCAACGTGCGGGTGCGGTTCAGCAACCCGACCGGCAGTTCGTCGGCCCGCATCAACATCGACGATGTGCAGATTGGTGACTTCACCGGCCCGCCCTGCACGGCCCCGACGGCTGTGAGTGCCGGTAGCGTCACCCAAACCACCGCCCAGGTGAGCTTCACAGGCAACGCAACGGCGGCCAATGGTTATATCGTGACGGCAACCCCCACCGTGGGCTCGCCGGTGACGGCCACGGGTGCCAATTCGCCCATCAACCTGATCGGCCTGACGGCCAGCACCACCTACAGCCTGACCGTAACCAGCGACTGCGGAGGCAGTTCGCTGGCCACCTCGAACCCGGCCGTGAGTTTCTCCACCCTGGCGCCACCGCCCAACATTTACCTCTGGACCGGCCCAGCCAATGGAGCCTATGCAACGGCTGGCAACTGGACCTCGCAAGCGGGTTCGGCCATTGGCAGCGGCCTACCCCGCACCACCCCCGCAAACAACGACCAACTGGTGTTCAATTCGGCCGCCACGGTGAACGTAGACTTTGCATCGCCCCAAACCATCGGCGCACTCAGCATCGCCGCCAGTGCAGCCGTTACGCTAAACGTGGCAGTTGATAAAACCCTGACGATCGACAATGGCGTCAGCGGCGATGATTTCACGGTAGGCACCGGTGCCTCGCTGACGCTGAACTCAACGGCGAGCGGCGCAGGTCTGAAAATCAACCTGACCAGCGGTACGACCGGCACCGTGAACGGCACCGTAACCGCAACCGGCACCACGGGAACGGCCACCGACCACCAACTCACGGCTGTGGCCGTAAGCAGCGTCCCAGGGTTGGTATTTGCCAACGGTTCGCAAGCGATTCTGGCCGCGACCCTGTCAGGTAATTTCTTTGGCTCGGCCAACGCCAGCTCCGTATCATTCGAAGCTGGTTCGACCCTGCAACAGAATACGGGTGCTAATCCCTTCGCCCTGACGGCACCGGCTTCGGTCATCACTTTAGCTCCGACCAGTCTTTTCCGTTACATCGGCAGCGGTACCCCTTCGGTTGCAGGCCGCACTTACGGAAACGTGGAGTTCGCGCCCAGCAGCACCACCACGACCCTCACCGGCGCTACGACCTGGCAGATGAACGACCTGACCTTTACCGGCGCGCTCAGAAATCTGAACATCAATGTTAATGCCTCTGTCGTAATCACCGGCAATCTGACCGTAGTCGGCTCCGCGAAACTGGCCTTCCTGCCCGCTTCTTCCGGTGCCCTGACCTTTGGTGCTACCTCGACCGTGACCCTGGGCGACAGCGCCCTAACCGTGCAGAACCGCACGATCAGCAAAACCAGCGGTACGCTCGAAATCAGCCGCTTGATGATCGGCAACACCGGCACCACCGCCCTGACCTCGCCGCTACGCATCACCGAAAGCCTGCGCCTCAATAACGGCAACCTGGCCTCGGATGGTAACCTGACGCTGGTTAGTACCCCGGCACGCACGGCTTATATCATTACCACCAATGCGGGTACTGGTACGGTTACCGGTAATATCACGGCTCAACGTGCTGTGAGCGCCAGCAGCCCCTTCCAGGGCAAGGGCTACCGCCATTATTCCTCGCCGGTGAGCGGCGCAACGGTGGCTGGCCTGGCGACGGGCAGCTTCACGCCCATCGTGGACCCCGCCTACCCGAACCCGGTCATTCCTTACGACGCCCTTACGTTCCCGAACGTGTTCGCCTACGACCCCACCGTGGTGCCCGCAGCGGCAACGTTCGCCAGCTTCTCGAACGGCTACGTGATGCCCGGCACCACGCTGGCCGTGGGTCAGGGCTACTCGGTGAACAAGGATGCTTCGACGGTGGCCTTCACGGGTACGGCCACCACCGGCCCGCAGACGCTGCCGCTGACCGGCGACGGCTCGTCGGGCATCTTCAACGGCTGGAACCTGAAAGGCAACCCTTACGCCTCGGGCCTGGACTGGACGAAGGCGACCTTCTCCGGCAACGTGCAAACCACCATCTCGGTGTGGCGCCCTACGTCGCTCAACGGCGGCTTCTACTCCCCCATTGCCAACACGGGCCTGAACCAGACGCTGGCGCTGGGCCAGGCGTTCTTCATCCGCAAGACCGATGGTGCTGCCGCCAGTGCCAGCTTCAACAACGCTGCTCGCGTGCCCGGTGCCACCACGCTGTTCCAGCGTAGCACGGCCCCTGACAACGGTGCCGGCCTGGCCCTCCGGATTGCCAACACGACCGCACCGGACGTGACGCCCACCGTACTGGTGCGCTTCCAGGACGGTGCTTCGACCGAGTACGAGCCGGCCAACGACGGTCTGGCCCCCGGCCGTTCGACCGGCGAGGTGCCTACCCTGCTGACGGTGCTCGGCAGCGGCGAAGCCAACGTGAACACGTTGCCCGCGCTACAAGCCAACGCCACCGTGCTCCTCCCGCTGGTAGTAGCGACGACGGTGGACGGCACCTACACGATCAGCGCCGGCGAACTGACCAACCTGCCCGCCAACGCCCGCATCGAGCTGCTCGATGCCAAGCTGAACCGGACGCACAACCTGCAGAGCGGCGCCTATACGTTCGCCTCGACGGCCGACTACGCCGGCCAGCGCTTCACGCTCCGCGTGACCACCGCTAACGGCGTACTGGGCCTGACCAACGACCTCAGCGCCTCGGCCCTGACGCTATACCCGAACCCGGCCACGGGTCTGGTGCGCATCAGCGCCCCCGCCAACGCCACGGTACGCGTGTTCGACGCCCTGGGCCGCACGGTCCGGACGCTGGCCGTGAACCAGGCCGGTGCGGAGCTGAACGTCTCGTTGCAAGGCCTGACGCCCGGTCTCTACACCGTGCGCGCGGCGGGTGCCTCGCAGCAGTTGGTGGTGCAGTAAGCGCCCCGGCGGAAGCCTAACGAAACGCCCCCCGGCGACCGTCAGACGGTTGCCGGGGGGCGTTTTTGGTTTGAAAGGGGGTTTAAGTCCGCTGGCAGCTCAACAAAAAGCGGCTTTGCACCGCGCCTCTGCCGTAAAGGCTTTTACCGCACCACGGCTACGACCACTATTTCGCGCACGGCCGCAGCAATGCCGGCCACATCGAAGCCGCATTCGCGGTACAGCTCGTCCTGGGTACCGTGCTCGACCACGCGGTCGGGGATGCCGAGGCGTTTGACTGGCCGGGCGTAGCCGTTATCGGCCAGGAACTCCAGCACCGCTGAACCGGCACCGCCCTGGATGCAGCCGTCTTCCACCGTGATGATGGTACGGTAGTCGCGGACCACGCGGTGGAGCAGCTCCTCGTCCAGGGGCTTGACGAAGCGCAGGTCGAAGTGGCCGACGCGGATGCCGTCTTCGGCGGCGAGTTGGTCGGCGGCTTTGGCGGCGTAGTTGCCGATATGGCCGAGGCTCAAGATCGCCACCGAACCGTCGCCCTCCCGCAGAGTGCGGCCGGTGCCGGTCACGATCTTGCGGAACGGCCGGCGCCAGTCGGCCATCACGCCCTCGCCGCGCGGGTACCGGATCGAGTACGGCCCGGCGTTTTCGGGCAGTTGGGCCGAATACATCAGGTTCCGCAACTCTTCTTCGTTCATCGGCGCCGACACCGTCATATTCGGGATGCAGCGGAAGAACGCCAGGTCGTAGCAGCCGTGGTGCGTGGGGCCGTCGGCGCCAGCAAAGCCGCCCCGGTCGAGGCAGAACACGACGTGCAGGTTTTGCAGCGCCACGTCGTGGATGACCTGATCGTAGGCCCGCTGCATAAAAGTCGAGTAGATATTGCAGAACGGCACCAGCCCCTGCGTGGCCAGCCCGGCTGAGAACGTCACAGCGTGCTGCTCGGCGATGCCCACGTCGAAGGCGCGGTCGGGCATTGCCTGCATCATCAGGTTCAGCGAGCAGCCGCTCGGCATGGCCGGCGTGATGCCCATAATCTTCGGGTTGGCTTCCGCCAGCTCGACGATGGTTTGCCCGAACACGTCCTGATACTTCGGCGGCTGCGGCGTGGCGTAGGTTTTCTTGTAGATCTCGCCGGTGATCTTATCGAACAAACCCGGCGCGTGCCACTTGGTCTGGTCTTTCTCGGCCAGCGCGTAGCCTTTGCCCTTTACCGTCAGGCAATGCAGCAGCTTGGGACCGGGAATGTGCTGCAAATCCTGCAACACACTCACCAGATGATGGATATCGTGCCCATCGACGGGGCCGAAGTAGCGGAAGTGCAGGCTCTCGAAGAGGTTACTTTGCTTCAGGACAGCGGCTTTCATCGCCGCTTCCAGGCGTTTGACCAACTGCTGGGCGCTCTTACCAACGGTCGAAAACTTCCCCAGCGTCTCCCAGACCTCATCGCGCACCTTGTTCCAGGTGCGGGACGTGGTGATGTCGGTCAGGTATTCCTTGAGCGCGCCCACGTTGGGGTCGATGCTCATACAGTTGTCGTTGAGGATCACCAACAGGTTGGCATCGCTCACGCCAGCGTGATTCAGGGCCTCGAAGGCCATCCCGCCGGTCATCGCGCCGTCGCCGATCACGGCCACGTGCTGCTGGCCCACCTTACCCAGATACTGCGCGGCCGTGGCCATTCCCAAAGCAGCGGAAATGGATGTAGACGAATGCCCCACGCCAAAGGCATCGTACTCCGATTCTTTCCGTTTCGGGAAGCCCGAGAGCCCGCCGTACACCCGCTGCGTGGGGAATTCGTCGCGCCGGCCCGTCAGAATCTTGTGGCCGTACGCCTGGTGGCCCACGTCCCAGATGAGCTGATCGGCCGGCGTATTCAGCACGTAGTGCAGCGCCACGGTCAGTTCCACGACGCCGAGCGAGGCGCCGAAGTGCCCCCCGAACAAACTCACGTCATCGACGATGAACTGACGCAGCTCCTGGCAGATTTGGGGAAGCTGATCTTCCGAAAACCGCTTCAGATCAGCGGGAGAGTTGATTTGTGCCAGCAGCGGACCAGGTTCGACGAGCATATTGGGGAAGATAAAAAGCGGGCAGGCCCATCGACTGCGTAGCCGATGCACCACGGCGCCGGCTGCTAACCTGATCCGGAGGGAAAAGTTGCGCGCCCGACGAAGGTGGCGTCGCCCGCCCGTCAGCCTGTTACGCCAACGGCCGGGCACGCCACCACCATACAAAAGTACGGCCTTACACCCCGGCCGTATCTTTGTCAGCCTCAAGATGCTTCTTCCCGCTGCTCCTGCCCTGCCCGCGCCGCAGGCCTTCGCCGTCCGGCTGCCGTTGTTCGAAGGGCCCTCCGATCTGCTGCTCTTCTTCATCGAGCGCGACGAGCTGGATATTCACGACATTCCGATTGCCCGCCTCACGGCCGACTTTATGGCCTACCTGCGGCAGCTCGAAAAGCTGAATGTGGAAGTGGCCGCCGACTTCATCCTGACGGCCGCTACGCTGATGCGCATCAAGGCGCGGCTGCTACTGCCACGCCCCGTGGTGGATGCGGCGGGCCAGGAAATCGACCCGCGCCAGGAGTTGGTCCAGCACCTGCTCGAATACCGCCGCTTCAAGAGCGCCGTAGCCGAACTCGCCCGAATGGAAGCCGATATGCTGGCCCGGTTTCCGCGCGGCAACGCCGAGACCGAGCTGCGCGCCCTGGCCAAAGGGGCCGCGGCGGCCGTCACGCCCGAAGACGAATTGCAGGACGTGACCCTCTACAAGATGCTGCGGGTTTTCGAGCGGGCAATGGCCCGCTATGAACAGGTGCAAGCCAAGCCGCGCCACACGGTTTTCGTGTCCGACTACACCATCAGCGGCCAGAAAGACTACCTGCGCCTGCTCGCCGGACGTAACCGTTTCGTGGGCTTTGCGGAGTTGATACAGGCATTTCGAGCCGACCGCCTCGGCCTTATCTACACCTTTATCGCGCTGCTCGAACTGCTCCAGCTCCGAGAATTACAGCTGGAGGAAATCGCCGCCGAACCGGATGCCGAGGCGCCCCCGCTGGCATTCAATGCCTTCCGTTTTCGCAGCGCGGGGTAAACCGCAATTATCAATATTTTCCCACAGAGACGCAGCGGTTGCGCGGAGACGCCGCGCCGGGCTGGGCAGCCCCGCCGATTGGATATCAGTCGTGCCGTGGCGGAAACTGCGTTGGACAAAGCCCGGTTTTCTCCGCAACGTTGCGTAAATCTCCGCGTCTCTGCTGGCAAAGACGCTTCCACAACAGCCCCGCTGCTGAATGCATTTGATTGAGCCGTACTACGCCTGGATTAACCTCTACCAGGCTAACGAAGACCCCCGCTCGCCGCTCTTTGGCGCCGAAAACGACCTGAATGCCTACACCAACACGGTTTACGGCTACTATATTCACCCCCAGTGGGACTCGCTGGACTCTGAGACGCTTTATCTCAAGCTCCTGTACGTCGATTATGACCTCGCGCAAGGAGCCATCATCGAGTTGATCGGCGAATGGAATGACGCCATCGAGAACGACGTGATGCGCTTCAAACGCCTCATCATCGACCCGCTGGTGGCGCACGGTATCCGCCGGTTCGTGCTGATCGGCGAAAATGTGTTCAACTTTCACGGCTCCGACGACGAGTACTACGCCGAGTGGTTCGAGGACGTAGATGATGATGGTGGCTGGATTGCCGCCATCGGCTTTCAGGAACACGTTCGGCGCGAAATGGCTGTCTATCGCGCTGACTATTACCTCAACTTTGGCGGTTCCCTCGATGCGCTGCCCTGGCGCACCCTCCAGCCAGCGCAGTTGCTGGCAACAGTCGAAGCCCTGATTCAGAAGCGTTTGGGTGCTTGATCTTGCGCCAGCGCCCGTTGGGCTACTCTATAGCCGAACGGGCGCCCGCTTGCCTAGCCAAACTATTCAAATTATTCCTGGCCAAATGCATCCGCCTGCCCCCCGCTGCCGTATGAGGGGTGTGGTTTTTCTGCTTGACCGGTGGCCCGCCACCACCCCCAGATGAATTCAGGCTAAGGTGCCTCCCGGCGGGGGCCACCGGCAACCGGAAAAACCCTTTCGGCGCAGTGAGCGCCTCTTTTTTTCGCTTTTTCTTCCTGTTGCCGTTATGAAACGTTCTTTCCTCGCCTGCTTTTTTAGCCTTGCGCTGCTTGCTTCGCCCACTTTCGCCCAAACCACTCCGGGCGATGAGCCAGCCAAAAAGCTTTCGTCCGCTGATGCGCGCCACGAAATTCGCGCCTGCGACGACCTGCTCAAAGACAAACCCTACGATGGCCTTACGTTCAAGCGGCGCGCCGATGCCCGCATCCAACTGAAGGATTACAAAGACGCCATCGAAGACTACACCAAAGCCGTCCAGCTCAAAGCGGGTGACGCGGATGTGTACTACAATCGGGCACTGGCTTACCTGAAGACCAAAGAGTACAAAAAGGCCCTCGCCGACTGCACGACGGCCATCCGCCTGCGCCCGGATGATGCGGGTATCTACACGCTGCGCGGCGTCGCCCGCGTGATGATGTTCGACAATCGCAACGCCATCAACGACTTCAATAAAGCCTTGGCTTTCAATACTCAGCTAGCCGAAGCCTACGAGTATCGCGGCATTGCCTACGCCAGCATTAATAAGCGTGATGAAGCCCGTGCCGATTTGACGAAAGCCACCGAGATGAATCCTGAGGCTGCCAAAACCTTGCGGCAGTACTGCAAGAACTAGCTGCAGCCGGTTCATTCCAAACGACAAAAGTGCAAGGCCGCTTTCCTGAATCAGGAAAGCGGCCTTGCACTTTTGT